>JBJDWY010000060.1:43128-51391 GCA_051866255.1 Anaerovibrio sp.
TTCTTATCCCAAAACATTTCTTTGCAGTCGGGATAGCCAGTACATCCCCAGAATTTCGCTTTTTTGCCTTTGCGCTGCACAAGCGGCTTACCACATTTTGGGCACTTCGGTCCGTTAGCTGGTGGCTTAGGTTTTGGTTCCATGTTAGGCTTACCATTTTTGTCCTGGAATGACGTTTTACATTCCGGGTAGCCTGAGCATGACCAAAAGAACCCCTTACTTCCCTTGATACGCCGCAACGGCTTTTGACAGTTTGGACAGACATAAGCTGCTTTCGCTTGCTCTATCTGAATACTATCTAAATTCTTGAGAAGATTTTGGATGTACCCTTCCTGCTTTGCCATAAAATCCTTGATAGGTAATTCTCGTTTGCTGATCGCATCAAGAGCCTGCTCCCATTTCGCAGTGATATCAGGATAAGTCATATTTTCATCCACTATCTTCAATAGTAGAAAACCTACTTCCGTAGGCACTAAATTTTTCTTTTCCACCTTTACATAACCGCGTTCCTGAATCGTTTCTATGATGCTTGCTCTGGTAGCTTCGGTGCCAATTCCAGAACATTCTTTTAATGAAGCTTTTAAGTTTTCATCTTTTACATATTTCCAAATTTCCTTCATCGCTTTGATGATTGTGGATGGCGTAAACCTGGCCGGTGGCTTCGTTATACCGGCTTTAACTTCACTACTGCCAAACTGTACACTTTCGCCATCCTTTACGCCTGGCAATAATACGTCTTCCTCAGCATCACTTTCATCAGCGTGTTTATATAACTTTGTCCATCCCAGCTCCTGAATAACTGTGCCAGTCGTTTTGAAAACTTCACCAGCAGCTTCTGTCAAAATCGTAGTAGTGAGAAATGTCTTGGCCGGATAGAACTGTGCCAAATATGCTCTGGCAATCAATTCATACATCTTTTTCTCATCACCACTCAACTTCGCAAAATCAGGTTTTACTGTGGTTGGAATGATTGCATGGTGAGCGGTAATCTTTTTATCGTTCCAAGCCCGGCTCCGTATTTTAATGTCTGCGCCTTGAACCAATGTATACAGCTCATCCGATATTGATTTAATGTTATTCAGTATGCTGCCAATATCACTGAGCTGATTCTCCGGCAGATACTCGCAATCAGACCGTGGATAAGTTGTCAGCTTTTTCTCATAGAGTGATTGCTGTATATCCAGCACTTGTTGTGGTGAAAAACCGTATAGCTTACCTGCATCTATCTGCAAGCTGGATAAACTGTACGGCAGCCGTTGCGGACTTTTTCCAGGCTTTTGCTCAACCTTGATAACAGTACCATTAACACCTTGTATTTTTTTGCTGATTTGATTGATAATCACCCTGTCAATAATGTGACCTTCGGCATCCGTCCCAGGACAATCATCTGGCGTCTGCCAGGTCGAATTGAAAGTATTCTCGCCTGTTTTCCAAGTAACAATCAGATTATAAAACTCCGTTGGCTTGAAATTTTTAATTTCAAGTTCCCTGCGAGCTATCAATGCTGCAGTCGGTGTCTGTACTCTGCCAATGCTGAGTTTTAAGTCATATCCGGCAGACCGTGCTTTTAATGTGTAGGCCCTGGTGAAATTCATGCCGATCAGCCAGTCTGCCCTGGCACGTGCCAAAGCAGAGTTACGCAGACCAACATACTCCCGGTTATCTTTTAAGTTGCTTAGTGCTATCTTAACTGACTTGTCGTCCAAAGCATTTAGCAAAACTCTTTGCACTGGTTTGTAATTGCTATTGCCTGGAGTGAATACCCCAAATTCGTTCAGGACTTCATCCACCAGCAGCTGCCCTTCTCGATCCGGATCACCTGCATTGACAATTACATCAGCCTTGCTTACCAGCTGCTTTATGATATTATATTGTTTTTTGCAGTCAGGGCTGACTTTAAGTTTCCATTTTGCAGGAATAATTGGCAATGTTTCCATTTTCCAATCTTTATACATTTCGTCATATTCGTCCGGATTGCACTGCTGCATAATGTGCCCAAAGCAATATGTGACAATATCATCGCCACAATCATAATATCCATCTTTGCGATTTTTACTGCCCAGGCCTGTTGCTATAGCCAAGGCAAGACTAGGCTTTTCTGCTATAAATAATCTCATGTTTGCTCCTAAATTTCATTGTTGTTCATAAAACTCAATTGTCCTGCATCCGATACCGCTTCTGAATTTTCTCCTGGCGAAGATTCTGCTTTCTTCTTATGGCTCGTTTTCGCTGGTGCCGCCGGAACCTCAATGCCAGTTGCAACAAAAAATTTTTCCAGATTCTCATTTGTAAGTTCCACCTGCCCTCTCTCGCACATATCCAAAAATTTCTTACTGAAAGCCTCTGCCTTCTTTTGCTTCAGCATTTTTATATCTGCTTTCAGCGATTTGATTTTTTCCTTATACATCTGAATCTTTTCTTCACTTTCCAGAATGAGTTTTTCTTTCTTGGAAATTTCAGCATTATAATTTTTTTCAACCATAGCATTATCTCCCTTCGCAACATAACCTGCATACATAAACGTTAATGCAAACAGAAATACCATATAATAAAAGCTAGCATTGCAATTAAATATAATGTTGACTCTAAAGACTTTATTGCACTCGTTAGCTCTTTAATCTCGTTTTCGTTTTTTACATTTTCTTCATTCTTTATTATTTCTTTTACTATGTTATCTTCGCTCTTTACATGTTCTGCAGTTTTAATCTCATCCATCTTATGATCATCATCTATAATCTTATATTCATTCATGATTATTGCTCCTCATTGTATTCATGATACCCTTTATCATCTCCCAGAATCCCATCGCTTATATTACTAGATGCTTCGCCGTCACTACCAACACTAAAAAGAACAAATCCCTCTCTATTGCACTTGTATCTGTATATTTCGCCCGCATATGGATCGTTAGGTATTTTTTCAATCCAAGGACCATAACCATCTTTAGTTACTGTTAAGTCTTCTAGCTTTTTTGGATAAGTGCCTATTTCGCTTTTATACTTTTTTACACATTCATACAATATGGTCAGATCTTCTGTAGATTTTGTTCGTTCCAACTCACTATTGGAATCAGAAGTATATACATATGCAAAACCAGTAATAATAAACAAAATTATTGCTGTAATAAGCTCACTCATAAGATAACTTTGAAACATGATTCATCCCCCTTTCCTTCAATAACTTTAAAATTTCTTCTCTATCATATTCTTCCAAAATCCCAGCCTCCTCAAACAAAAGGCCAGCCTGGAATATCTTTTTCCAGTGCTGCCGTCTTTTAGCACTATTCAAACTCTCTTTGAAAATTTTACGTTTTCTTTCTTCCAATTGGAGTTTTTGTTGAACTATTCGCAATTCCTGTTCCTTACGTTCTAACCTATTCATAACTCAATCACCAAGCACCTCCCCTCTCAATGTAAACACAAGATGTTGTGGCTATTATACCATAAAACACAATATCTTGTGTAATTTTTATATTATTTTGCTATAAAATTTGCAAATGAGTCATTATCAGTGTAAAATGAAGTTGGTGCAGGAGATTGTACATGTGCAGTTAGGAGTTTCTCTTAGCGAGAAACTCAAAATGCCGCTTACGCGGCAAAATGGCTCACGAGCTATAATTTAGGAATACTTTCGTTCTGCCAGTCGCGTTACGCTCCTTGAACCTGCGGTTGGCTCAATAATTTCTTAAAGCATGGTGATTGTTATGGCATTATTCAGATTTGAAATCAAATCAGATAAGAAAAAATCTGCAAATGGACAGCGAATATCAGCAAAATTACATGCAGAATACATTGACCGAAAAGGCAGATATAAGGATGTAGACCAGCGGGAACTTGAACGAACTGCAACAGAAAATATAATCTCCGGCCCTAATTTGATTGAGCATCAGCCAGGCCGAGAAATTCTGCTTTACAGCAGCCCATTCGGTGTGATTCGGCAGGATGATGCCGGTATAAAAATTTCTAAAGGTGCATCTATGCAAACCATAGCAACTGCACTGCTGGTAGCACAAAACATCTACGGCGATGAACTATCCGTGCATGGAAATGAGTCATTTCGCCAAGAAGTTGCAAAGGCAGCATACAGTCTGGATTTACCTATACACTTCACAACGAGTTTTGCTAATGACTTGAAACAAGCGAAGGAGGATATAAACAATGAACGACGAGAATTTGAAGCAGCAGGAGGAAAAACTATTACCACCGATGAATCAGAAAGAAACAGAGTTGGAACAGACCACCGAGCAGGAGCCAGCAGAATTAACCAGCCTCTTTCCCGGCGTTTCAGCAAAGGCTCTGTCCATAATCAGTCCGACACTACTGGATCTACCATTAAAGAAAAAGCCCAAAGAGGCTTCTGCGTGCCAACTTTGTCCGGCAGCACAATGGATGTATCAGGACGGAATCCTGATGTGCTATTGTCAAAAAATGAATACGATGACTTACAGCGAAGCATCAGAGAACGACATGAAACCTATCCTGAGCTGCGATGGGATGTATCAGGCTCTCGACGAACTGCTGCAAAACTAGCTTCTGAACAAATCATGCACAATCTGCAATCCGCTCTTGATAAAACTTTTGCTTCAAGTCACGTTCAGTACATCAATCGAGAAACCAGGTTTAAGCAACGGGGCGGTTGCATGGCCACTGGCAATCATCTGCCGGAATGGGCGGATGGCTCCGCTAAGAAATTTTTCGAGGCTGCTGATAAATTTGAATCATCAAATGGCGAGCGATACAAAGAAATTGTCTTTGCACTGCCCAATGAGCTGGAGCTTGCTCAGCAGCAGGAAATTGTAGAAGCATTTCTACAGAAGCATCTTCAAGACTATTATTATGCCTGGGCCATTCATGACAAAATCGGCAGTATGAGTAATGGCGAGCATCATGCACATGTACATATAATGTTTTCCACCAGGCAGCTTGATGATTATGAAAAATCCGTAGGCAGAACCGCTGAAGTATTTTTCAGTCGCGCATCCGTAAAAGATGGTCATCCTGAAGCAGGTGGCTGCAAAAAAGCTAAATGCTGGATAGATAAAAACAGAGCAAAATTTATCAACAAGCTACGTGAAAGCGTGGCAGAACTCCAAAATGAAACATTGGAAAAGTATGGCCATTCCGCCAGAGTAGACCATCGCTCATTGAAAGCAAGACGAGCTGAAGCCCTCGCTAATGGCAATCTTTTTCTTGCGGAACTTCTTGATAAGATACCAGAAGCTGCTGTGGGTCCCAACTCACTTCTAAACGAAAATTCCCCTCTGTATCAGGAACAAAAGACATTACGTAAATATAATCATGAAAAATTTCAAAGCAAAATCTGTAAAAACATACTCTCTTGCAATATTGCTGTTGAAAAAAATATTCAACTTTTAAGAACTAATCAAAAATCCAGGCAAGAAATTTCCCATCTGTTGACGGATAACGATAGGCAAATTTTTGCCAAAGAACTAAACGCAATTAGCACATTAGATAAGCAAATTGAAAATTTACAGTCCATTCTCGTAAGCAGCAGTGAGGCCATTGAGCAGTCAATGATAAAATATATGCCTAAAAAGCATAAGGAAGAATGGCAAGCTTTTAAAGGCCTGGCACAAGAAAGAAAACACTGGATTGAATTTAAATCGTCTTTGCAGATACAGGAATTTTCTAATGATGAATTAAGGAAGAATGTGATTCAATCTATTGATGATGAGATTATCAGAATCGAAAACGAGCTGAAAAAGCAGGCACCTGATATGAGATTGATTTTTGATAAACTGCAACAACCATCGAAACAAAAAGAAATTCAAGCTTCAGCTGGATGTATGATTTTCGCTAATAAATCTGTACGAGAAAAATTTAACACCTTGCTTATAAATCAACAAAAAGCAATTGAAGATTTAAGCAAAGCATATTCCGACCGTTTAAAAGCTGAAAACCAAGATAATGGATATACAGCAAATAATATCTCAAACAGCCTTGGTAATGAGCTGGCAACATTGTATGCACAAGGAAAAGAGTTACGCGAAGAAATAGCCAAACTTAGGCTTAAAGTTATTTCACCTGAACGAGCTATGGTGATGGCAAAAAATAACTACGTCCGATTTGTATTCAAAGGAACCGGGCTAATGGACTTCCAGCAGCTTCGCAAAGAACGGCGTAAACTGGAAAAGTCACGAGCATGTAATAAAATTTCTTCCGATGATTTCAATGCCTCATTATTGAAGCTGAATGAAACTGAAAAACAGTTAGAAGCATTATGTGCCACTCCTGAAGCACAAGGCAAAATTAGCGATATTGTCACTGGAATATTACAGAAAAATGCTCCTATCGCTATGAAATTTGCAAAACTGTCAAATCAACTAGCTACTGTACAACAGAAAATTGATGAACTCAAGCCTTTGCACACTGCTGCAAAAAATCACGCTGTATATGGTGGCAACACAAGGTATAAATTATCAGGCGGTGGCAGCCTTCGTTCATCAGCTCCCAAGATTGCAGCTGCCTTGGCTGGAGATGAAAAGTTTACGCCATTGGTTCTGCAAAGCAAGCATGAAGATCAGGATGACTGGGAATTGCTATCTGAAGCTGAAAAAGATGAAATTAGATATAGGAGTTGATAACGTGACAACCTGGCGATTACCACTTGCTGGAGCATATTACATAACATATAACTCCCTGTATGACAATGGGGTTGCAGTACCTACCTGTGCAACCTGTAGAATGCTCATATATGGCAAAAGCGATACCTGGAAAGGAGCGAGCTGGCTAACAAAGCATATATACTGGTGTGATTGCTTTGAAAAAAAATTGCTTCTGGAACCATGCAGAACCAAGGCTTGCATTCATTATTGGGAGATAGCAGAAAGTGAGCTTTAACGAATTTGTATCAAATATCTTTTTATGGATTGTCCTGGACACCGTCTGGTGGATATTAAAATATTTTAGATGTCCAGGTTATAAAATTACTGATGCACTACGTAATATAATCATCAGTATTGTTCTATTTTTACAACTTTATTTTTTTATTGTATTATTTTCAAGCAACTAATTTTTAATGAAGCATAGGAGTAATTGATAATGATTAATATGAAAATAATCGAACTCATTGAAAATTGCAGAGCAACTCATGGCAGCGATATACACATAAAAGCTGGACAGAAATCTGTATATCGTGTTGATGGTAACCTGAAAACATCTGCAAACTATTTTTCTAACGAAGATATAAAAGAACTTATTCTATCTGGCGAAATTGCTTTGACATCAATACAAACGCACATAATTCAATCATATCAAATTGGGATGCCGCTCAATATTGATACTACATGTACCATGGATATGAATTGCCGTATTAATATCTACTCGGATTTGCATGGATTAAATCTTGCCATACGGCTGCTTCCAGAAAGCATCCCTACCATGAAAGAGCTACGCCTCCCCCCTGCTATACAAAACTTTACTAAACTGGAACAAGGCCTGGTCGTTATTTCCGGCCCGACAGGCAGCGGAAAAACCACTACAATCGCATCTATTCTGAATGAAATAGCTGCCACGCAAGCAAAACATATCATAACCATTGAGCAACCTATAGAATATAAAATTTCATCTGCCCTATCACTTGTTACTCAGCGTGAAGTCGGCACCCATGTATTAGATTTTGCTGAAGGGCTGATCGAGGCACTCCGCCAGGATCCTGATATTATCCTAGTAGGCGAGATGCGTGATGCAGAAACCATCTCCACCACTATGCAAGCAGCCGAAACAGGTCATTTAGTTTTTACAACCCTACATGCAGGCAATACCATTGAAGCGATTGACAGATTTAGCCAGTACTTTCCTGCCGACCGCAATTTAGAGATAAGAAATCAGCTGGCGAATTGCCTGAAAGCAATTGTCACACAGAAACTATTACCTGCATCAGAAACAGCCCCATACAACAGAGTGGCCGCTTTTGAAATTATGTTGGTCACTGATGCAATAAAAAACACCATCCGCAGCGGTAAATCTTTCAGGCTAAAAGATTTTATGAGCCGCGCAGATGGCATGATTACTATGGATGCATCTATTGCTGGACTAAAAAATAGAAATTTAATTTGAACTTGGAGGATATAGAGATGAGAAAAACAATGACTAACAAAGCATCTGATAAATGGTCGATAATAATATGTATTCATGTAGTAATCGGTGTGATATTTTTCGGCCTAATGCTAAATTCAATGGAACACAATAATATACAGCACTTTACAACTTTTATGCGGCATGACCTTCATTCCAGCCCATAG
>JBJDWY010000061.1:0-14737 GCA_051866255.1 Anaerovibrio sp.
AAGTAGTGGAAGCAGCGCCTACTACCAGAGCGGTAGTCAATGCGGATACGAGAGTTTTCTTCATAAAAAAATTCCTCCTCATGCCAAATAAAAAACACTTATCGGAATGTTTAGGTTATATAATAATGAATTTTTAATAAAATTCCTTTATTTACCGAATTTTTTCATGAAATATCTAGTAAAATATATAATACCATGCTGAAATACAGCTATATAATGTTAGGTAAAAGGCGTAGCTGGTTTGATAAAGTTACACCTTTTTTATAAAATCTAAGTATGCCGTATGTTGACGTGGTTGGGAGATGTTATCATGAAAAAGACAGGCAAAAAAATCGTCACGGTGCAGGAAGCATTTGAAGTCTGGTTCGAGGAATATGTGGACGTCAATACCAGGACAAACACCCAGAAATCCTATCGGGGGATGATTGAGAAGCATATTTTTCCCAGGCTGGGGAATATGGAGATGCGAAAGCTGAATGCACGCATTTTGCAGAAGTTTATCAATGAAAAGAGCAAAATACTGAAGCGGTCTTCCTTGAGCAAGCTGCTGGCCATCATGCGCTCCTGCTTCAGCTATGCGGTAAATCCCTGCGAGTTCTGCCGGAGCAATCCTGCCGAGAATGTGTGGCTGCCCCGCGATATGGAGGAGCTGGGCAGGACAGTACATGTATTTACCCCTCAGGATGTGGCAGCCATAGAGAAGCAGTATCCGCCGGAGCATGATTATTACATGGCACTGCACATCTGCTACTATACGGGGCTGCGGATTGGCGAGGCACTGGGGCTCAGGTGGCAGGATGTGAATCTGGAAAAGCATGAGCTGACGGTTACGGGCACCATGCTGGAAAACGGGCTGCGGCAGGGCATGCCAAAGACCAGGAGCAGCTACCGGACTATTCCATACGGGACACAGCTGCAGGTGCTTTTCCAGAGGGAATGGCTGCGGCAGAGGACTGTGCGCCAGTCCATAGGGAATCGCAGGTACAATAAGGGGGACTATGTATGCTGCCGCCTGGAAAGCGGCAAGCAGATTTGTGCACCGGATTTTCGTTTTTTTAATGCCTGGTGCAAGAAGCACCTGGGAGGGGGCTCCACTCATTCCCTGCGGCATACCCACGCAACCATGCTGCTGGAGGCAGGAGAAACCATGGATGCCGTGTCCAAGCGGCTGGGGCACAGCAGTATTGCCATTACGGCAAAGTATTATTCACATGTGACGGAAAAGGGCAAGCTGAAGATGCGGGCAACGCTGGATAATCTTTTTCCGCCCGTCAATCTGCCCGGCTGAGGCAGCAGCGCATCAGGATGAAGGCAGCGGCACGGCAATAGCAAGAAGATGTGGCAGTACGGGCTGTTTTGTGATATACTGAGTGATAATGTATGAATAATAATGTATTGAATAATAATGCACCAAAGGGTGTATGGCGGTATATTTCTATTGCAATGATTATTTAGTGGGAGCGTGAGCTTATGGCTAAAATAAAAAAAGCGGTAATCCCGGCGGCAGGCTATGGTACCAGATTTCTGCCCGCTACCAAGGCAACTCCGAAGGAAATGCTGCCGATTGTGGACAAGCCTACTATCCAGTATATAGTGGAGGAGGCATTGGAGAGCGGCATTGAGGAGATTTTGATCATCAGCGGCCATGCCAAGAGGGCTATTGAGGATCATTTTGATTCGGCGCCAAATCTTGAGCGGGAGCTGGAGGAGAAGGGCAAGGATGATTTGCTGGCCATCGTCCGGGAGACGGCAGATATAAATGTCCATTATATCCGGCAGAAAAAGATGCGGGGGCTGGGAGATGCCATTCTCTGTGCCAAGTCCTTTATGGCAGGGGAGCCTTTTGCGGTGTTGCTGGGGGATGATGTGGTCTATGCAGATGGCAGCAGGGGCCAGAAGCCAGCCCTGAGGCAGCTGATCGATATTTATGATGCCTACGGCGGCTCGGTGCTGGGCTGCCAGCAGGTGCCGGACGAGAAGGTTTCTTCCTATGGCATTGTGGCTGGCAGTGAGATTGCCGGTTCCAGCCTGGTGAAGGTCAGTGATATGATTGAGAAGCCTGAGCTGGCAGAGGCACCAAGCAATATGGCTGTGCTGGGGCGGTATATCATTTCTCCGACGGTATTTGAGATTTTGGAGCATACGGCACCGGGCAAGGGCGGTGAAATCCAGCTGACGGATGCCCTGAAGCAGCTGGCGGCTGTGGAGCCGGTCTGGGCTTATTGCTTTGAGGGCAAGCGGTATGATGTGGGGGACAAGCTGGGCTTCTTGAAGGCTACGGTGGAGTTTGCCCTGCGCCGTGAAGATTTGGGACCGCAGTTCGGAGCATATTTGCAGGAGCTGATAAAGAAATAGCAGGCGTCTTCCGGTATAGTAGCCATAGGGCGGCCGGAACTACTGGTGACAGGACAAGGGAGCAATGAGCATGAAGGTATTATTGGCAGGAGGTGCCGGATATATCGGTACCCATACAGCAGTCCAGCTTTTGAAGGGCGGCTATGAGGTCGTTGTGGTTGATAATTATGATAACAGCTGCCCGGAGGCGGTGAAGCGTGCCCAGGAGCTGGCTGGCGGTAAAATATCACTTTATGAGGCGGATATTCAGGATAAGGCTGTGGTGCAGGAAATATTGGCCAAGGAGCGGCCTGACACGGTCATCCATTTTGCCGGGCTGAAGGCAGTGGGAGAGTCAGTGGCAAAGCCGTTGAAGTATTACCGCAACAACATCAACACGACGCTGTCCCTGCTGGAAGCGATGGCTGAGACCGGGGTGCAGAGGATTATTTTTTCTTCCTCGGCAACTGTCTACGGGGAACAGAATCCTTCCCCTTACAGCGAGGATATGCCCAAGGGGCTCTGCACCAATCCTTATGGCTGGACAAAGTCCATGATGGAGCAGATTCTGGCGGATGCTGCAGCGGCAAATCCTGAGCTGGGGGTAGTGCTGCTGAGGTATTTCAATCCTATCGGTGCCCATGAGTCCGGGCGGATTGGGGAGGACCCCCAGGGCATCCCAAATAATCTGATGCCTTATGTGTCACAGGTGGCAGTAGGCAGGCGGGAGCAGCTGACGGTGTTCGGCGGTGATTATGATACGCCGGATGGAACCTGCCTCAGGGATTATATCCATGTGATGGATCTGGCAGACGGCCATGTGAAGGCAGTGGAGTTAGCCACCGGTCACAAGGGCGTGGAGATTTTTAACCTGGGTACCGGCAAGCCATATAGCGTGCTGGATATTGTGAATACCTTCCAGCAGGTGAATGATGTGAAGGTGAACTACATCATCGGTCCCCGCCGTGCCGGTGACCTGCCGGTGTGCTACGCGGATGCTGCCAAGGCAAAGAAAGTGCTGGGCTGGGAGGCGCAGCGCACCCTGGCTGACATGTGCCGCGACAGCTGGAACTGGCAAAAAAATAATCCTGATGGGTACAGGATGTAAAAGGACAGCAACGTGGTATTGTGTTTTTTTCTACGTTGTGGTATAATTCAGTTGCAATGAAGTACGCAGTCTCCATAGGATACGCTGCACACAAAAAGCCCCGATGTGCCGTCGGGGCTTTTCTAGCGCATTTTTAGGAGTGGCTTATGCTCCTTTTTGCTGCGTATGTTGCACTGTCTTACCTATCAAGCCATTTGCAAAGGTAATGAGTAATCACACCAGCTATGACCGACAGGAGCAATGAAGCAAATATCTCCACAGTATACACCTCCTTTCCGAGGATTGGAGGTAGCAGCAAAATAATTATACTATACCAGCACAAAAGCGTAAATATGTTTTTGTGTTTTTTCTTGCCTGGATTTGTGATATACTATATGGGTGATATTAAAAAATGTACAAATTTATAAAGGTGGAATAAGATTTTGAGTAATTTAGAAGTAGGTATTGTAGGACTGCCGAATGTGGGCAAAAGCACATTGTTCAACGCCATTACCAAGGCAGGTGCCGAGGCGGCAAATTATCCTTTCTGCACCATTGAGCCAAATGTGGGCATCGTGGATGTGCCTGACCAGCGCCTGCAGGTGCTGCATGAGATGTACAATTCCAAGAAGACTACCCCGGCGGCTTTTCGCTTTGTGGATATTGCCGGCCTGGTAAAGGGGGCTTCCCAGGGGGAGGGCCTGGGCAACAAGTTCCTGGAGCATATCCGCCAGGTGGATGCGGTGGCGCAGGTGGTACGCTGCTTTGAGGATGGGGATATTACCCATGTGGAGGGCTCTATTGACCCTATCCGGGATATTGAAATCATCAATACGGAGCTGTGCCTGGCCGACATGGAGGTGCTGGAGCGCCGCATGCAGAAGCTGGTGAAGCTGGCCAAGGCAGGTGTCAAGGAGGCCAAGGCGGAGCAGGCGGTTCTGGACAAAATAAAAGCAGCCCTGGACGAAGGCAGGACTGTGCGCAGCGTGGATTTAACTGAGGATGAGCTGGCTCTTATCAGGGAGATGAATTTCCTGACCATGAAGCCGACCCTGTATGTGGCCAATGTGGGCGAGGATGAGGTTGCCACTGCCGATGCGGAAAATCCCTATGTGCAGAAGGTAAAGGAGTATGCCGCTACCGAGGGAGCAGAGGTTGTGGCGATTTCTGCCCGGGTGGAGTCGGAGATTGCAGAGCTGGATGAGGATGAGGCAAAGGAGTTTTTGCATGAGATGGGGCTGGAGCAGTCCGGCCTGGAAAAGCTCATTCATGCCGCCTTTGACCTCTTGGGGCTGATGACCTTCCTGACGGCAGGCCCGGATGAATGCCGTGCCTGGACCATCGTCAAGGGAACGGTTGCGCCGAAGGCCGCCGGCAAAATCCACTCCGATATTGAGCGGGGCTTTATCCGGGCGGAAATCGTCAGCTTCGATGACCTGGTAGCTGCCGGTTCCACCGCTGCTGCCCGTGAAAAGGGACAGGTGCGCCTGGAGGGCAAGGACTATGTCATGCAGGATGGCGATGTGACTTATTTCCGCTTCAACGTATAATATAAACATATAGTCTATTAATGCAATGCCCGGGGCTGGCTGCATAGCCGGCCCCTATAGCATGGACATGGGCATAGGCAGAGCTTTATGCTGCGGTTATTCCCTCAGCTTGTACAGCTCAGGACGCCTGTCCTTGAAGATGCTGATGTCGTTCCTTATCTGGTCAATCATGCCAGGCTGCAGGTTGGCATGGAGGATTTCCCCGTCCAGGTTGTCGGTGGAGCCCTGTGCCAGCAGGCTGCCCCATGGGTCGTAGATGGCGGAGCCGCCTCCCAGGTGCATGGCCTCCCCGATATGGGAGGAAATGCCGTTGGCTGCCGCTACAAAGAACTGGTTTTCAATCGCCCGTGCCCTGAGCAGGGTGTCCCAGTGCTGGATGCGCTCTATGGGCCAGGCGGCGGCTACAAAGAGGATGCTGATGTCCTGCAATGCCAGCTGCCTCACCAGCTCCGGGAAGCGCAGGTCGTAGCAGATGATGATGCCGCACTTGATGCCGTCAATGCTGAAGGTTGCCAGCCTGCTGCCCGGGGTGAAGTCGGCATTTTCCCCGGCAGGGGAGAAAAGATGTGTCTTTTCATAGGTGGCAATGTTTGCACCGGTTCTGTCGAAGACATAGCAGGTGTTGTAGATTTTGCCCTTCCGTGCCACGGCGATGGAGCCTGCGATGATGTTGACAGTGTATTCGGCGGCAAGCCTGCCCATGTGCTTTTTCCAGATGTCCTGGCTGTCAGCGTACTCGCTGATTGGCTTCGGGTAGAAGCCTGTATTCCACAGCTCCGGCAGCAGTACGGCATCAGGCCGCTGGTTGCTGCTTACGGCCTTGTCCAGCATGGCTGCCATGGCATCCAGATTGTGCTCAATATTGCCCTCCTCAATGGGCATTTGCAAAATAGATATTTTCATGATAAAATAAACTCCCTTTCGTAGATAGGATGATTTTTATGCCAGTAAAATTTAATGTAGGGGATATTGTCAAAATGCGCAAAGCCCATCCCTGCGGCAGCGACCTGTGGCAGGTTACGCGTACCGGCATGGACTTTGGCATGAAGTGCCAGGGGTGCGGTCATTTTGTGATGCTGCCCCGCGTCAAATTCGAGCGTATGGTGAAGTCAGTGGTGGCTCCGGCGGGGAATAGCCCCCTGCTGCCATGACCTAACCATTTGTCCTATATGTATATTATATCATTTTTGCCCCGGGAAGGAAGTCTGTTTTTTTGGAAGATTTTTTCAAGTATAAAAAAATATCTGCATATAAGAAATGTAAGAAAAAAATGCGGCTGCTCAGTCCCCTGATATGGCTGTTCATAGTGCCTATCGTTGTGGTGCTGTTTCCAGGCAGTGTGGAGGCTGCCCGGGCGGACAGGTATTTTGTGGACTATGAGGGCACTACCGGCTACTATGTGGATGTGAACTCCATCGAGATGCCCAGTGACCACGAGATAGAGATGGACCTTTACCTGGTCAAGCTCCACAGCAGGTACATGTACCGCTACCGGGCGTATTTTGACACGGAGGAGGGCTCCTATGAGTACCGCAATGCCAAGGTGTACAACTATGAGACGAAAAAGCTCATGAGCGGTGCAGCCTATGTGCAGGAAAGGCTGTCCTATGGCAAAAGCACCATGCTGCAGGAAGTGGTGGAGTTTGCCGTGGGGTGGAAAAAAAGCCATATATATAAAACCCAATATGGGGAAACATGGGAATAAATTAAAGGTGTTCAGTGTGGACACCTTTTTTTTAGTTATTTTTTTTAAAAACTGCCAAAGTGCCTTTACAAATGTCCTGCTGGCGGTTATACTATCACATGTGGTCGTTAGAGACTATTGTTTGTATACAATGGACATTATAACAAAATGTACATAGATGTATACAAAAGGCATTATAATTGTTATAGGGGGAATTTGTATGGATTTTGCAGCTATTATGAAGCAGGTGAATGACTTCGTCTGGGGCCCGGTGATGCTGTGCTTCCTGGTTGGTACCGGCATTTTTCTGACGGTGCGCCTGAAGTTCAAGCCGTGGCTGAACCTGCCTTATGCGGTAAAGATGATTTTGACCAAGAAGGATAATACCGAGGGCGATGTTACGCCTTTCCAGTCACTGATGATTGCCCTGTCTGCCACTGTGGGCACAGGCAACATCGTGGGTGTTGCTACAGCCATGGTGCTGGGCGGCCCGGGTGCCCTGGTATGGATGTGGATTTCCGCAGCCTTCGGCCTCTCCACCAAGTACGGCGAGTCCGTGCTGGCGGTGAAGTATCGTGAGACCAATGAGCGGGGCGAGATGGCAGGCGGCCCGATGTATGCCATGAAGAACGGCATCGGCGGCGCAGCCGGGCGGGTGCTGGCGTTCCTCTTTGCCGTGTTTGCAGTCTGCGCTTCCTTCGGTATCGGCAACATGACTCAGGCAAACTCCATTGCCGCTGCCTTCAACAGCAGCTTCGGGGTAGACCCGGCACTGATTGGCTCCATTCTGGTCATTCTTTCCATGGTTATCCTCTTTAAGGGTGTACGCAGCATCGGTGCTGTTTCCAGTGTTGTGGTTCCTGCCATGGCTGCCTTTTATGTGGTGATGGCACTGATTGTCATCGTGGTGAATGCAGGCAACCTGCCGGCAGGCATCAGCGAGATTTTCCGTATGGCGTTTGCCCCTGAGGCTGTGGCAGGCGGCGTGGGCGGTTCCATTATCGCTTCCATGCTGACCGCTATGCGCTGGGGTGTTGCCCGCGGCGTGTTCTCCAACGAGGCAGGCCTTGGTTCTGCGCCGATTGCGGCTGCTGCTGCCAAGACTGACCACGCTTCCCGTCAGGGCTATGTAAACATGACCGGCACTTTCTTCGATACCATGATTATCTGCGTGCTGACAGGCCTGGTTATCGCTTCCTCCGGCATGCTGGGCACCATTGACCCGGAGACCGGCAAGGCTGTTTCCGGCGCCCAGATGACTATTTTGGCATTTTCCTCTGTCTTTGGGGAGCATGCCCGTGTAATCGTTTCCACTTCCCTGGCACTGTTCGCTTTTTCCACCATCCTTGGCTGGGAGTATTACGGCGAGAAGGCTCTTGAGTATCTGGTGAGCAACCATGATATCCTGGTGGCATACCGCGTTATCTTCTCTTTTATTACTTACATCGGTGCAACCCAGACCCTGGATCTGGTATGGGATTTCTCCGATACCGCCAACGGCCTGATGGCTATTCCGAACCTGATCTGCCTGCTGTGGCTCAGCAAGGATATTGCCAAGGAGTGCTTCGACTATGAGGACAGGGTTGTTGTCCGGGAGAAGCAGGGGGAAAAGGTTGATTTGTCCGCCGGGGCATAAATAATTTTACAAATAATTGCAGAATGCAGAAACAATCCCGTCTAAACGTAGTCGGGATTGTTTTTTTGTGATATACTAAAGGGGTTAGTAGCTTTCTTTAAGTGTGGAGTGGTGATTTTGGGAATCTGGAATCAGTTAATGTATATAGTGATGATGTTGTTTGCCCTGACATCCAATGTGTCCATCGCGGCTACCAGTGTCTGTATCGTGCTGGGGGCATTGGTGATGGTTGCCCAGAAGGTCTGTACCGGCAGCCTGCCGGATATGGACAAGGGACTGGTGAAGATTGTGGCTGCCTACTGCGTTTTGCAGGTGGTGGCTGCCCTGATGGCACCGAATCCGGCGGACAGCCTGGGGGAGGTGTGGGGAATTATTTACCGCCTCAGTCCTCTGTTCATGGGCATCGGCTATTTGCAGACCCGCAGGCGGATGGCGTGGATTCTGGCAGCCTTTGCGGTGTCGGTGCTGGTATGTGATGCCATGGGAGCCTATCAGCTGGTAGTCTGGGAGGATTATGCCCCGGTGGGGGCAAGCAATGATGCTTCCTTTTATGCCACCCACCTGCTGATGGCCATACCGATATTCTATCTCATGTGCCATCAGGATGAGGGGGTATTTGCCAAGAAAGCAATACCTGCCTTTATGCTGGTGGTTTCCATTGCCATGTATGTCATTGTGTCCTGGAGCGATTGGAACGGGCAGTTCAGCTGGGCAGCGGTGCTGAGCCAGAGCAGCTTCGTGAAGATTTTTGCGGAGGGGGGCCTGGTGGGGCTGGCTTCCTTTGTGATGCTGCAGGGGTATATCCTGTACCGCCTGGTGAAGCTGTACCAGGCGGAGAAGTCCATCAGCCGCTCCGTGAATACGGCATCATATGGCATGATTGGCATTCTGGTGCTGGCAGGCATCCATTTGGAGGGCATGACCGAGAGCAGCATGCTGCAGATTTCTATTATGCGTGAATACTGGCTGCTGATCGGCCTTCTGCTGGCAGCCGGCAAGATGAGATTGTTGGAAGCGGGGAAGATGGAATAATGGATATACCTGGATTTGCGGGATTTTTTGGCGGCTGGCAGCAGGATTTGCGGCTGGCAGTGGTGCCGCCTGTTTTGTGTGCGGTGTTTCGTTTTTTGTTCATCTGGCTGGACGGGCCAAGGAAGCTGTCTGAGTGGCAGGGAAGACAGCTGAGGACCTGCTTTCGCTACGGCTTCTGGTGGGGCATGGATATCAATTCCCGCTTTTACCTGCTGACTTTGGTGGCTGTTACCCTGCCGGGCAGCTTTATATGGGGATATTATGGCATCAGCGACACAGTGCGGCTGGTGCTTTTTGTGCTGTATGGCATAATCCTCTATGCAGCCTTTATGGGCAAGATGATTTTTTATTATCATTTCCATGATGTGTACAACCGCAACATGTGGCTGGGCAAGAATGCGGATAAGAAGAACCTGCTGGACATTTTTTTCAACCAGAACCACGGGGCATGGATTTTGCTGGGGGCGGTTCCCTACGCGGCACTGCTGGGGCTGACAGGCAGCTGGCTGCAGTCCCTGCCTCTCCTGGAGCTGCCACGATTTGATTCTGCTTTGGTGCAGTATGGCATAAATACGGTTATTTTTCTCTTTTCCATCGCTATCTACTACTGGTTTAACTTCGGGGGAACCTTCCGCCATCGCTTCAAGCCGGAGTGGGACGAGGTGCCTGCCGAGGTCAAGAATGATGTGTTTTTGGGCAAGGCCACCATGGATGACCTGGTGGCACTGAAGATTGTCTGGAAGCATCCGGCGCCGGAGTTCATGTCCAAGGAAGACGGTGCTGCGGCGGAGGATATCCGCTGCGTCCTGCCGGAGTTTGGCGGCAGGGAGGATGACAATCCCCTGCTGTATTGCAGGCGCACTGCCAAGGGCGCAAAAATCAGGCGGCCGGGGCATATTTTCTTTATCCTGGGGGAGAGCCACTGCCAGGGGCTCTATGATGCGCCCTATGATATGCTGAATGTAGTCAGCCATACCAAAGCACTGAGGCAGGAGCCGGGTGCCTTTGCCATCAGCAATTTCCAGCCTGGGGGCATGATTTCCCAGACGGCCCTGGGGAGCATCCTGCTGGGGATTTATGACTGCGATGTGGAGCTGAATGAGAACAAGATTATCTGGGATGCGGATTTGACCAAGCTGCCTACCACTATGGCTGGGCAGCTGCGGAAGCTGGGCTACCGCACCCATTTTTGGTACGGTGGCAGCCTGAACTGGGGCAGCCTGGTGCATTTTGCCCCAAGTGCCGGTTTTGACAGGTGCTACGGCGGTCCTGATTTCTGTCCGCCGGGTTCCCCTCAGACCTGGCTGGGGGTGTATGACCACATTTATCTGGATGCGGTGGCGGAAAAGATTCAGGCAGAGGCGGACGGCAGCCCGGAGTTCCACTTTATTTATACCACTTCCAACCATGGCCCTTATAATATCCCTTATGAGAGCTATGGGGTTCATGAGCAGGATGCGGTAACGCTGCCCCTGGGGGATCTGCAGCCGGGGGATATGGATATGCGCCGCTTTACCGGCATTCTTTATGCGGACAAGGCCATAGGTGATTTTGTGCAAAGGATGCGAAAGCTTTATCCTGATAGCCTGTTTGTGCTGACAGGGGATCATGCCTCGGCGGTGGCGCCCCTGGACAAGGGGATAATTCCCCGGAAGGACAGGCTGCTGAGGGAGCATATCCTGACATCTTTCTCCCTGCATCACCCGGACTTAAAGCCTGAGTTCTTTGCCGGCAATACCCTGGGAGAGCATCAGAATATCCTGCCGACGCTTATGGAGCTGATTGCCCCGGAGGGCTTCGAGTACTACAGCCTCAAGCCGTCCCTGACGGAAAAAATCAGCCATGTGGTGACTCCTTATAGCTGGATGGACACCCGGCATATTGGCTTTTACAAGGACGATGTGTGGCAGCAGCTGGCTTCCTCAGCGGAGGATGTGCCTATGGAGCACGGCAATATGCAGTACAGGGATGAATGGGCGGCCTGGCAGGGGATTACCGGCTGGCTGCTGCGGCATCCGGAGGTGATCAGCTGATGTTTGTTGGCTGTTTTGTATAGGTATGGTGGAGAGGTAGATGGAATTGGACGGCAAAGAGTGCAGGCTGCTGCGGTTTTTGACTGCCTGCGGCACAGGCTACAGGATACTGGTGGTGGAGTGCTGTGAGTACCTGCCACATCTCAGGCAGATGTTTCCTAAGGCGGAGCTGTGGTGTGCCGTGGCTGACAGGGAAAAGGCAGATGCTTTGGCTGATGCTGAAAATGTGGCTGACAGGGAAAAGGCAGATGCTTTAGCCGATGATGAAAATGTGCCCGGCGGGGCTGGCGGACAGGGGCTGAATGTCCATTGGGTATTTACGGATTATCTTTCTGAGCAGCTTCCCCTGGAAAAGGAGTTTTTTGATTATATTGTGGCGGAGGATGGGCTGTCCCAGGCAGGCAATCCCCAGGATATTGCCTCGGGTCTGGGGCTCTATCTGAAGCCTACGGGCTATCTGCTGCTGAGCTTTGCCAACATCCGCTACTGGCGTGTGCTGGAAAACCTCATGGATGGCCATTTTTATCATGTGTGCACCCGTGCCTTTGTCCGGGATGAGTTTACCAAGCTGATGGCGGCATCCTTTTACAAGGATGTCAGTTTTTTGCCGGTGGAGGGCAGGAAGCCCCCGGAGGGCTTTGTGGCCAGGCTGGAATCGGCAGGTTTTCAGAATATTGATAACGACCTGCTGACGGAAGCCTGGCTGGTGCGGGCTGCCAAGGCTACCCCGGAAATCATGGAGCTAAAGCGCATGTATACGCCTGCCATACGGCAGGAGCTGGCTGCTGTCCTGCGGCGTTTGGAGTACGGCATCAGGCTGGACGGTGAGGGCAGGGAAAATTTGTCCCTTCTGTGGCAGCTGTGCAGGGAGAATTTTATCTTTCCTGCCTATCTGGCTGCCTTTATCAAGGAGATGGCAGTGCATATCAACAGCCTTTTGTGGAGCTTGTCTGACTGGCAGACTTCTCCCGGGAGTGAACAGCGGGATTTCTGGGATGAGCTCTTGTTAGAAATGCAGGATGTGTATCTGGACAGGCAGGATTTTCAGGTGGTGGCGGCATGGCAGCAGGGCTGCCCGGAGCCGCTTTTCTCCCAGCCGGAGCCTGATCTGGGCGGTATAAGAATTAGTGCCGGGATGCGGATTGCCTTTATTACCTGCGTAAACAAGCCGGGGCTTTATGCAGAAGCATTGCTGTACATGAAAGAGCTGCGGCTGCCGCCCGGCATGGAAGCGGAGTTTATCCCCGTCACGGGGGCAAAATCCATGTGCAGCGGCTACAATCAGGGGATGGCAAAAACATCTGCGGCATATAAGGTCTATGTGCATCAGGATACTCTGATTGTCAATAAAAATTTTGTCTTTGATCTGCTGAAAATCTTTGCGTCTGACGATGTGGGCATTGTGGGCGTGATAGGGGCCAGGAAGCTGCCTGCTTCCGGCGTATGGTGGGATGCCATGCGCACTTATGGCAAGGTGCTCCATGCCTGTGAGCCGGAATGCGTGGTGGAGACTGCCTGCATGGAGCCAACGGGAGACTGGCTTGAGGTGGAGGCACTGGACGGGCTGATGCTGGCAACGGCAGTGGATGTGCCTTGGCGTGAGGATTTGTTTGACGGCTGGCATTTTTATGATGTGAGCATGTGCAAGGAAATGCAGAGGCTGGGCTACAAGGCCGTTGTGCCAAGGCAGGACAGCTTTTGGTGCATTCACTGCCCCAAGGAAAAGCCCCTGGCGGCGGAGTACAAGACATATCAGCGCAGGTTTATCAGGGAGTATGGGGATGAGCTGGAGCCTGAGATATAAGCTGCCGCAGCATGGCAATGATTATGGATATGGATACGATGATTTTATGTGGTGAGACAGGATGGAACTGGAAGTTGTAAATGAGTGGGCAAAGTCAGCGGAAGGCTGCTTTGCCCGTGGGGATATGAACAGCATGCGGGCCTGTGGCAGGCAGCTGCTGGAGGCTATGCCGGAAAGCCCGGAAGGTCTGGCACTGGTGGCAGAGGCATCGGTTTACTTGCAGGACTTTGAGACGGCAGAGGAATATTTGCAGAAATTTTGGGAGCTGCCCAGCCAAAAAAGTGTTTCTACAGCCAATCTCCGGGGGCTTTTGGCAGCAGCGGTGTTTTTTGGTGCCAGGTATGAGCTGGACAGGGCTCTTTCTGCCTATGAGCAGCTTTTCAGCCGATATCAGGACGGCATCAAGAAGGGGCTTTCCTCCAGGCACCGCTTTATTTCAGGTCAGACGGGCTGGAGCGAGCTTGACAGGCAGCTGGTGATGCGTGGCTACAGCTTTTATGCCGATACCTGCCTTTTGGCAGGGGAGACGGAAAAGGCGGCGGAGGCGGCATTTATGGTCAGCAGCATGCTGGAGGACAGGGCTGCTGCTGCCAGCTATTTCAGCAAGGGATTGTTTCTGAGCAATTATCGCAGCGCGGATGCCCAGAGCCTGGCGGTAAAGCACGCCCAGTACGGCCAGATGTACCCGGAGCAGCTGGGGTTTCCCCATGATGCCAATACGAAAAACAAGCCTCATGCCCTGCGCATAGGCTATATTTCCCCTGATTTCCGCCTCCATGCGGCGGCGTATTTCTTTACGGCACTTTTGAAGGACGGCAATCATACAGAGTTTACTACCTACGGTTACTCCACTGGCCGGGAGGACCACGTCACCCAGAGGTTCAAGAAAATGGCTGACCGCTGGCGTGATGTGCACGGGCGCACACCCCAGGAGATTGCCAAGCTGATTCATGATGACCGCATTGACATACTGGTGGATTTGTCCGGACATAGCCAGAACAGCTGCCTGCCGGTGATGGCATGCCGTCCGGCGCCGGTTCAGGTATCCGGCATCGGCTATATCAATACCACGGGGCTTCCGGCGGTGGATTTTTTCCTGACAGATGAATGCTGCATGCCAAAAGGTGAACGGAATAGCGGCTTCATGGAGCAGCCTCTCAGGCTGCCTCACTGCCATCTGTGCTATCGCCCGGAAACTATGCGTGACCTGCGTTCTCAGGGACATAACGCCCCGGGCATGGAGCGTGGGTACATTACCTTTGGCAGCTTCAACAGCTTCGCCAAGGTGACGGATGCCATGCTGGTACAGTGGCGGAATATTTTGCAGGCGGTGCCGGATGCCCGGCTTGTGATCAAGTGCAAGATATGCAGCGTGCCGTCAGGGCAGGAGATCGTGCGGCAGCGGTTCCGCAGGCTGGGGGGCGATGCAGGCAGGCTGGAGCTGCGGCCTTTTACGCCGGATTACCTCACCCAGTACAACGATATCGATATCATTTTGGATACAGCTCCTTACAATGGAGGGCTGACCACCTGCGATGCCCTCTACATGGGTGTGCCGGTGATTACCCTGCGGGGCA
>JBJDWY010000062.1:0-14705 GCA_051866255.1 Anaerovibrio sp.
GCGAATGGAGAAAAAGTATGTCCGTCCCGGGAGCCCGTACCACAAAATTTTCAATACAACATCACCTGCCGCTCAGCCCACTTTTAGTCTGAACAGAGTGCACAAACTAACAAAACTCACCCGTTAATGTTTCCCAAGCCTCGTACCTTTACGACGATAAACTGAAATTTATCATTATTTAGAGGTTTTTGCCATAAAAATCAGCCAGCTTGCCAGCGATTTTGTCCACATATTCAGGCACCCAATAGGTCTGGATGTGGGTGGCGCCTTCCACCAGAAACAGTTCCTTGTTGCTGGTGCCGGTAGCCTTGGCAAAGGCATCCTCCGTCATGTAGAGGGAGTCGGCTTCGCTGCCGGCAATCATCAGAAGCGGCTGGTTAATCAGCTCCATATTGGCAGCTGCATCAAAGGTGAATAAATCAAGATTGCTGCGGAGGGTGTACTGGAAAGTGGAGTTAGGATGGCGGTGGGTTTTGCCGTAGTAGATGTAGCCCTCGCTGTAGAGAGTAGGCATTTCAGCCAGTTTTTCTTGGGGAATTTCCATAGTTTCCATGCCGGGGCTACGATGGATTGCCTCCCCGGCAGCCTCGGCGGCGCGGATAGCGGAAGCCGTTTCCAGATTTTTGATGGCGGCATCAGGGGCGGAGTTCATGTAGCCGTTCTTGCGGACAAGGCCGGAGTTGAACATGGAGAGGGTTGCCACTGCCTTGAGGCGCTTGTCAGTCTGGACGGTCTTCAAGGTGTAGCCACCGCCACCGCAGATGCCTAGTGCCCCCAGCCTGTCGGCATCAACGCCCGGGAAGGAAGCGATAATGTCTGCCATGCCGTGGATGTCCTCCACCCGGAATGCCGGATTATCAAGGTTCCTTGGCGCACCGCCGCTGGCACCCTGGAAAGAGGCATCGGCAGTGATGGTGATGTAGCCGTTTTCTGCCAGTCGCTGGGCATACAGCCCTGCTACCTGCTCCTTGACACCGCCGTTTGGATGGGCGATGACGATGGCAGGGTATTTTTTGCTATTATCTTTCTTGTAGCCTGCCGGGGTGTAGATGTTTGCTGCAATCAGGTTGCCGTTCAGCCGGTAGCTGACGGGATGGATATTTACCTTGCCCGGCTCATTTTTGGTAATGGTGCCTGCATAGACTAGCCCGAAGGGATTGGTATTGGGGCTTTGGGCAGGGGTGATGCTGCGCTCCTGCAGTCCGCTGGCACCCAAAAAGGCGATGCCGTCAGCAGGGGTGGTGCTTTCAGACGTTTTGGCAGGTTTGGCGGCATCAGCTTCAGCCATGCCTCCTGCATTGGTCATGGTCATGGTACCGGCAGTCATTATCAGGGCAAGCAAGGTCATTTTTTTGAATTTCATGGTGGATTCCTTCTTTCTGTTATCTTTTATCTTATACGTTGCACTTTATGTCTTTATGTTGTAAGATACAGCATCTTATATGTTTTTGCCCATTTCCTTTGCCTGGGCAGGATAATCGGTATTTTTGACGGCACCTTTTTCATAGACGCTGTGGCCGTAGAGGACGTCCCGTTCCGTCATGTCGGAAAAGCAGTCGGCAAAGCCCCGGAAACATTCCACTGTGCGCTCAAGGGCGGCGGGGTTGCTGTCGGCTGCCGTGACGATGTAGTAAAGCTCTTTGTCCCTGATTTCTGTCCAGCGGGGCAGGGTGCGGTCAATCATCGCCTTTATCTGGGCATCCACGGAGTAGAAATACACGGGGCTTGCCAGCACCAGCACATCTGCCGCGATGATTTTGTCTAGAATTTCTGCCATGTCATCTGCCTGAAAGCATTTTTTTGTCTGGCGGCATTGGTAGCAGGCATGGCAGAAGCCGATTTTCTTATCCCGCAGGGAGATTTTCGTCACCTTGTGGCCTGCCTCATGGGCACCTTCAGCAAAATAATTGCACAACAGGTCGGAATTGCCGCCCTTGCGTGGGCTGCCGGAAATGATTAATACGTTTTTGCTCATGTTATTTCTCCTTGCATTTTGTTTATAATTTAATATTGGTATTCAGGGGCTAGCAAAGCCATAAGTTCCTTATCATGGTGATATACCAGCCTGCTTTGGTGGTCGAACAGCATAACAGCACCGTTGGTACGGGTATATGGTTCCCAGCTTGGCAGGCCTGCAGCTCCCGGCTTGCCAGTGCGTGCAAAATTAATCCAAGTTTCGCTCATAAGCTGTTCCAGTTTTTTGGCAGATGGGGAGGCACCTATGCGATTTTCTGCCTTGTCAATATTATGGAAAACGAAAGGGATTTCTGCTGTGTGAAAGGACATGTACACACCATTCATCATGGGATAGTCCCAGCTGAACAGATAGGAATAAACAGGTGCTCCGCCCTGGTCTGCCTTGTGTGACATAATTTTTAGGAGAGGCAGGCGGATGATAGTGTCAATATACAGGGCATCTGTTTTTGTTTTATCTGGATAAGCTTTTTGGAAGGCGGCAACAATCGCATCAGCTTTGTTGCCATAGGCTTCATTCAGCTTTTGGTTAATTTGGTCATCACTCCATGTGTGCTTGTTGCTGAATTGGGTGTCCTGCATATTGACAATTTCTGCAAAATTCGTCCACTCAGTAAGATTGCTGCCGATAAGCAGGGGAATATTTCTGCCAGCCGCTGCAAAAGAATTGCCAGTGACCGGGTTGGTGGGGAGAAAATCACCATCAACTACCGGCTCCCAGCTCATACCGAAGCCTGTGCCGAGAGCACGGGGGATTTTAAATTCATCTCCGGTTTGCTGCAGTGCTTCTGCCGAGGCTTTTCTTAGCTCGTTGTATGGTATGGTTTGCAATTTTTCGATATCGTCAGGGGGTACGCCAAGTTTTTGCAGTGTCAATTCAGTTACCCGTCTGCTGGTTTCCCGTGAGTTAAGATATGGTCCCATAGTTTCAACAGCACCGCTTTCCACAATGCCCTTATGGAAAAGATTTTTTGCGTAAGGCGATGCCATCAGTGTCAGAACCTTTGCCCCACCGCCAGATTCGCCAAAAATGGTTACATTGTCAGGATTGCCGCCAAATTGCCGGATATTTTTTTGTATCCATTGCAAGCCCTGGATTACATCGTATATACCTACGTTAGCGGAGTATTTATATTTTTCGTTATACGCTGAAAGGTCGAGGTGCCCCAGGGAATTTAAGCGGTGATTGATGGATACTACAACGACATCTCCATAGCGGCTGAGGTTGCCCCCGTCGTAAATCGGTGTTTCGGCAGAGGAACCTGATTCAAATCCGCCACCATGCAGCCATATCATAACCGGGCGTTTTTGATTATCCATAATGCCTGGTGTCCAGATGTTAAGGTTTTGGCAGTTGTTGTCCATTTTAAATCTGCGCGCAGGTTCCTCCCAGGTAGTGTTTGGAAATTCACTTTCTGCCTGTGGTGAAATGGCTCCGTAATCAAATGCAAGGCGTATACCGTCCCAATGCTTTACTGGTTTGGCAGGTGTAAATCGTTCTGTGGCTTCTGCGTAGGGAACTCCATGATATGTATAGATTCCCCTGTTTATATAGCCTTGCAGTTTGCCAGCTTCTGTAGTGACAGTTGCAATATCTGGTCCTGCCAGGATGGATAGTTGCTGTTCATCTATTATTGCACTTGCTGCTATTCTAGGTGCTGGTGCAGCAGTATTTATTTTCTGGGAGCTGATGACTGCTGGCTGTGTTGCGCTTATGCTATCTGCTGCCTGAGCATCAGCAGTATAGCTTGTGGCATAAAAGATATTGACAGTCAGCATAATCGCTGCCAGTTTGGAAAATCGTTTATTTTTCATAAGGAAAACCTTTCTGTAGCAGTAAATGTGATTGTTAGAAAATTATTTTTTGATACATTCATTGGCTATTTTTAGCATCCACAGGGTGCGTGGAAAGCCCACATAGGGGTTCATGGCGGTGATGACGCCTATGACTTCCTCCTTGCTGGCACCGGCTGCCAGGGTGCCATTTACATGGCTGCGGAATTGCGCCTCGATGCCGAGGGTGCCGATAGCTGCCATGGTCAGCATTTCCCTGTGCTTCAGATCCAGCACCCCACGAGTATAGATATCTCCGAAGCAGAAGGCAGACAGGTCATCCTGCAGGTGCTTCTGGTAGTCAGGGGTGGCGTCCCTCATCTGGGTGATGCGCTCACCGTAGGTGTCTACCTGGAATTTCAGCCCCTTCTGGAACCTGTCTTTGTCTGTGGTGGTTCCCTGGCTGGCAAGGGGCAGGCTGATATTTGCCTGCTGAAATGCTTCGTTCATGATGGAGAGGGCCGATGAGGTTTTGGCGAAGCCCACATAGGGGGTGATGTGGTAGATGGCTTCCTGGATTTCCTCCGGGGCAGCCCCCAGGGCGAGAGACTCAGTGATGGCATGGGATAGAAGCTTGTCGTTCTGATTGGTAGCCAGCACGGCTATGGTTACCAGGGAAGCCTCGGCAGGGGTGATTTGCAGCTGGGTGGCAATATCGCCGTATATGTATTTTTTCATGATGGCGGCGTATTCGGGATTGGTGTCCGCCAGCAAAAATGGCTTTGTGCCGTGCCGGGCGGTATAGTTTTTATCTGCCACGGCAGACCTGTCATAGCCGGTCAGGGCGGATTTTTCCGCAGCTGCCGCGCTGGTGTGCAGGGTGCCGGAGAGCAGCATGCCTGCCCCGGTCAGTCCCAGCACGAGGAGTGCATGGATTTTTTTCCTGTTCAGAGTTATTTTCATGTAATTGCTCCTTTCGCAGAGATGGCTTGCTTATCCTGTGCTGCCTGACAGGATTTGGCATTGCTTTTGCTTTTTAGCTTTGTTTTGCTTCGTGAGGCTAGTGTATCAATCGGTAGTAACCCACGGTCAAGAGGCTGGGAAAATATTTTTTGGCAGCGCAAAATTGTATTAGCGGTGCTGTTGACGATATGGCGGTTTTGTCTCATAATATTTCTTAGGGAGTGACATTTGTGTGAAGCTGAGGAATTGTAAATGTCTGGTATGATAGTGTGGCTGATGTGAATAATTGGCTGTTATAAAGTATTAGCAGGTATAGAGGATTGTCTAGGATGATGGATGCAGACAAGGTGCTGAGAGAGGCGGTGGTTCTGTGCCGGGAGTATGGTGCAGGGCGTGTGGTTCTGTTCGGCTCAAGGGCGAAGGGGACGGCACTGCCGGAGAGCGATATAGATATTGCGGTCAGCGGGGTGCAGGATGTAGAGGCACTCCGGGAGGCACTGGAGGAATTGCCTACGCTATATAGAATTGATTTGGTTTCTCTGGATGATTGTGTCAATGAGCTTTTGCTGGAGGATATTGCAAAATATGGACGAGAAATGCAGGAAAAGATTTGATTCGTATAAAAAATCCCTTGCCAGCCTGGCGGAAGCAAGGGAAAGGGATATGAGAGATTCCTTTGTGCTCAGCGGCACCAGTGCTAAGTTTTCTATTACCTTTGATTTGGCATGGAAGGTCATGAAGGATATTTTGGTGCAGCATTATGCCATCATTGATTTTGTAGCTGGCTCTCCTAGGGATGTTTTGCGTGCCGCTTTTCGGGCGCAGCTGATAGATGACGAGGTATGGATGGAGATGCTCAAGGTGCGCAATCAGCTTGCTCATGACTATGATGGGCAGATAGTTGAGAAATACTGTGAGGATATTGTGAAGGTGTATATAGGCAGGCTGGAGGACTTCAGGGATGTGGCGAAAGCCGTGCTGGCAGATGCTGCTCAGGATGATTTTTAGGGAGGTGAGGTTATGGTAGTACATGGTGCGGTTATTATTGAGCAGGGAGTGACCTTTGCCATCGTGGTGGTCAAGCAGTCAGTTACCCAGTATACGGTGCGGGCAACCAGGTTCCGGCAGTCCATTGCGCCATTTTTTCCAAATATGCCGATTATCCTCATGTCCCAGGACAGGGAAGGTAATCCCCATTACTACGGCAGAAAGGATATTGTGGATTTTTTGAAGACAGTGCCGCTGGATAAAATTCCTTGGAAGACATATCACATATACTGATTGAGATGAAATCATGCAAAAAAAGAATTTCTGTTCTCGAGGGAGTCTTTTAGCGTTAAATAGTCAGTGTATTGGCTATCGCTTCATAGGCAGGAAAAGAGTGTTGACTGCTGCAAGGCTGGCAGAAGGGTTTTTGTTATGGCTTCAGGGAGGTTAACGGTACTACATAAACATTATCTTCCCGTTGATAGGCGGCATTGGTCATGCCACAGAGCACGCAGAGAAATTTAGGTTCCTTTCCTTTGCCTTCTTTGGCGATGCTTTTGCTGATGCTGCACAGGTTTTTGGCAGCGGCATCTATTTGATTGGCACCTAACTTTATTTCAAAGGCACCCCATTCGCCGTTGGGCAGTTCTACTATGGCATCAATCTCCTTGCCCTTGTAGTCTTGATAGTGGAATAATTTTCCGCCGATGGCCTGGGCATAAATCCACAAATCCCGTTCGCACAGTGCTTCAAACAAAAAGCCCATAGTTTCCAGGTCATTGATGAGGCCATCTACGTTTAGCCCCAGCAGGCTGCAGGAAATGGATGGGTCTGTCAGATGTCGCTTGCTGGTCTGCTTAACCCTCACTGATGAGCGGACGCTGGGGCTGAAAGGCGGCTGATCTTCGATAACATATAGCCGACGGAATACATCAAGGTAATCGGCTATGGTCTGGTCGCTGATATCTATGCCGTCAGCATCCTTGATGTCTTTTTTTAGTGATTTGTTTGATACGGTGGTGGATTCGTTTCTTGCCAGGGATTTTAGCAGCCGAATCATTTTTGAGCTGTCCCGTTTTATTTCATCCAGACGATTGGCTCCATCATCAATAATTGCATTGATATAGCCCTGGGGAAGCAAATAAGCCTTTTCATCAGGCACGGTAATGCCCTGTGGCCATCCGCCCCTGACAATAAGCTGTGCCAATCGCCTTAAAGGTACTTCACCGGTCAGTTGAGTTCTGCTTTCTCCCATGAACAAGGACTGTAATGATACTTTCCCATCAGAATCCCCGGATTCCCATAGTGACATGGTTCTCATCCGCAGGGGGGCTATGCGCCCGGCTCCGCTGTGCATAATACCTTTCCTCATAGGCGTAGATGAGCCGGTCAGTATAAACTGTCCCTGCTTTTGCCTTGCATCTACCTCATATCGCACCGCATCCCAGATATTGGTGACTTCCTGCCATTCATCAATCAGCCGGGGCGCTTTGCCCTGCAAAACTATTGAAGGTTCCAGGCTGGCCAGGGTTCGGTTTTGGAAGTTATTGGCAGGATCACCCAGCATAAACTTGCTCTTGCAGGCATTTTCTGCTGTCCATGTCTTGCCGCACCACTTGGGGCCTTCGATGCAGATGGCGCCAAATGCCTGCAAATGGTCGTTTAACAGGCGGTCTATGACTCTGGGGCGATAGTTTCTTTTTGGCATTTTATACACCTCACTTTGTCAAATTTACCAATCTGACTTTTATGAATTTACCAATCTGACTTTTATGAATTTACCAATCTCACTTTGTCAAATTTACTGTTTTTACTTTTATACATTTACCATTTTCATTTTATCAGATTTGCAGGTATTATTCAATTTTCTTTTGATTGATACACATATTTTATGTTTTTATACTTAATGGTATACTGCTGTTATAAAAAACAGATCCCATAAAATATCAATAGATAATTATTATCCGTTGTTGCAAAAAAACTTTGCCAATGGTATACTGTACTTGGCTAGGAGCATGGTACTATTATCCTGCGCCCTAAGATGAGTTATGGCAGTAATTAACGAAACTAATATTCGGGGGCGGAGTCCATGTGGCGAAAATCACATGCCAATGACAACAGACAGATTTTGATTGCCGTAGTGGTTTGCCTGCTGATGATTATCAGCGGGGTTGTGGCAAACAAGCTGGTAGAGGATATTTTGGCTGACCGCAGCTTTGAGGTGATGGAGAAGCTGGTTAAGCAGATGTCCATTGATTTAAAGGGCAAGATGGCTGACGAGAAAGATCAGATGCACCTGATAGCCGGTATGATGGCCATACATGATTATGAGAATGAGGCTGTGTGGCAGCAGCATCTTGATGCTCTGCCGGTGAAGGGGGATATTACAGTCTACAGCGTGCTGTTGCCGGATAACAGCATGCTTTTTGCCAATGGCGGAAGTATTGAGATGAAAAAGCAGCCTGATTTTGCCGCGGAGGCGGCGAAGGGCTTCCACGTTACGGAGGTCATCAGGAATGGAAATGGCAATTATGTGGCTTATGCCCAGCCTATTGAGGCGGCTGGCAGGGTAAAGGGCATTCTGTACGGCTATATTGACCTGGCAGACCTGGCGGAGTTTTTCAATCAGCATGCCTTTAACGAACAGTGCAATATGTATCTGGTGGACGGTGACAGCGGTGATTTATGGGTGGATACCCTGCATCCTTCCCTGGGCAACATGTATGACAGCAACCTGATCTACAGGCCGGTGAAAAAGGGGCGCACCTTCAAGGAGATGAAGGAGGATGTGGCGGCAGGACAGTCGGGCTACAGTGTTTTTGCCTCCAAGTCCACAGGGCAGGATTTTTATTCCTACTACCAGCCGGTGGGCATCGGCAATCTCAGCTTGCAGGTGACGGTGCCGGAGGCAGTGGTGTTTGCAGATGCTGTTGCCATTCAGCAGCTGGTGCACATATTTGTCTTTTTGCAGCTGCTGCTCTGTGCAGCGTATCTCTGTTACCTGTTTTATCGGAGCAGGAAAAGAAGCAGGGAGTATCATGTCATTATTGACCAGAGCCAGTTTGCCTACAATGTCCAGCAGCTGTTGTTCGGTGCCTACAAGGAGCCTTATTGCATCACTGTTGCCATGCACATGCTGTCAGAGTATACGGGAGCTGGTGTGGTGGTCTTTTCCCACATGAGAAATGACAAGGTGAGCCAGGTTTTCTGCTGGCCTATGCAGGAGCGGGAGATGCTGGAGCAGGTCAGCAATGACGAATGTCCGCCGGATATCTGGGCAAAGCTGGTCAGTGGCAAGACCATAGTGCTGGACGGGGAGGAAATCGGGCGGCGCAGGATGCTGGGGCAGTTTGGCAATTCTACCAGCATCCACATTGAAAATATGATAATTTCTCCTGTGGTCAAGAAGGATACCGGCATCCTGGGTACCCTGTCGCTGATTAATGTCAAGGAGCCGGAGCAGTACGCTGACCTTTTGTCGACGATTGCGGAAAGCCTGATGATGTCCGTGCAGAATGTGGAGGCGTACTATATCATCAAGAAGATGGGCACCCTGGATGAGCTGACGGGGCTGAAGAACCGAAACGCCTATCAGCAGGCGGTAATGGACTGCGAGGGAAGCGGCAGCGGTATGTGCTGCATCTACATGGACGCCAACGGTTTGCATGATTTGAACAATACCCTGGGCCATGAGGCTGGTGACAGGATGCTGACCAGCGTGGCAGATACCCTGAAGGAGAGCTTCGGGGCAAATAATTCCTATCGCATTGGCGGTGACGAATTTGTGGTGCTGGCGGATTGGCAGGACGAGGCACTGGTGGCGGAAAAGGTGGCAGCTGCCAAGGCACAGCTGGAGGCGATGGACTATCATATTTCGGCTGGCTGGTCATTCTGCTCTGACGGCAATTTCCTGCAGCGTACCATCAAGGCGGCAGAAAAGGCCATGTACGCCGACAAGGAGCGTTACTACCGGGAGAACGGCAAGGCAAAGAAGAACCGCCAGATGAATCACAAGCTGGAGGACATGATGGCGGAGAAGCGCGACAGGGACAGCTTCCTCAGGATTATTGCTGCAGATTTTATGGGGGTGTATGCCGTGAACCTGGCTACGGATGATACCAGGGTTATCTATCGCCCTGATTATTTTGCGGAGCTTCTGGAAAACCATGATTACCGCTTCCGCAACGCGTTCCGGGATTATGTGAAGCTGTATGTGGCAAGGGAAAGCCACGGCGCCCTGGCGATTGCTTTTGATTATAAAAAGATAGAACAGCGCCTGGCGGATAACAGCTATTTGGAGTTCAGCTACCTGAAGCTGGATGGAGCTGTGGTGCGCATCCGCATCTACAAGGCAGAGGATTATTCAGAAACCAATAGAAATACCCTGTGGATATTTGAACAGGCGAATGTCTGACAGAACAGCTCCGGTGTGCAAAAGGCAGGGGCATGAAAATATATAATTGTGCATAGTCGTGCAAAGAGGGGAAGGCTGTATTATAATACTGATATGGCATTCCCTTTTTTGCTTTGAAAAAAGAACTTGAAAATAATTCTCAACTGTGCTATATTAATTTTGCAAATGATAATTATACTCAGTTGAGAGGTGAGGAGATGGACAGGAAACAGTTTGATCAGCTGCTGGCGCTGCACTGTGCGCCTACCCTGGCGGGGCTGAAGGCTGCCAGCATGGTGGCGCTGCCGGGGAGGAGCCTGGCGGAGCTGCAGGGATTTTTTGCCCTGTATGAAAAATGCTTTGAGTGCAAGGGGCTGAAGGTGCTGGAGCTTCGCCGCCAGAGGGCTCATGTGCTGCTTTTGATATACCGGCCTGTGGTGCTGCAGCGGCTTTTGCGGCGCAGCAAGGCTCAGGCGTTACTGGCAGAGTGCGGCTATCCGCCTCATAGCTCCCTGGATGAGCTGCTGCAGCACCTGAAACGGCGGATGCAGCTGGCGAGGGCTGGCGGCAGGGTTGTAGAAGCAGGTGAAAGTGAAGATGCGGCTACAAGCACAGCTACAGATGCTGGCGAAGGCTCAGGCATGGGGGCAGGCACGGATACGGCTTCAGCCTCAGTGGAGAGCTTTCCCCATGAGATAGGGCTGTTTCTTGGCTATCCTCCTCATGATGTGGAAGGATTTATCCGATATGGCGGGCAGAATTTCCGCCAGTGCGGCTTTTGGAAGGTGTACGATAACGAAAAGGCCGTCCTGCACTTGTTTCACTGCTATGCGGCATGTATCCGGCGGGTGTATGACAGCTTGCAGGAAGGTGCAAGCCTGCAATCCATGATTTGCAGTGCGGCATGACAGGCAGAGGCTTTTGAGGTTAGGGCATGACAGGCAGATTTTTGTGATGTTGAAGTATTATAAGCAGTTTTCGTGATGTGATGAGAAGGAGTGGATTTTTTATGAAGTTGGCAGTTGTGTATTGGAGCGGTACCGGCAATACGGAGATGATGGCAAAGGCCATGGCCGAGGGGGCGAAGGCTGCCGGTGCGGAGGTGGAGCTCCTGACACCGGATTTTTTCCCGGCTTCCAAGCTGGCGGATTTTGACGCCTTGCTGCTGGGCTGTCCTGCCATGGGCAACGAGGTGCTGGAGGAAGCGGAGTTTGAGCCTATGTTCACTGCATTGGAGAAGAAGCTGGCAGGTGTGCCTGTGGGGCTGTTCGGCTCCTATGGCTGGGGCAGCGGCGAATGGATGGAGGACTGGCAGAACAGGTGCAAGGAGCACGGTGCCAAGGTCTTCGGGGAGGGAGTAATCGTCAACAATACCCCGGATGATGAGGCTCTGGCAGGATGCAGGAGCTTTGCAGAGGATTTTGTCAGGGCAAACAGCTAGGAGAAGCCTGCCAGGGCAAAAGAGCTGAAATTACCTGACAAAGAATATAAAAAAAGCAGATATTATTTTCTGCCAATAAGAGGATTTTTTAACCCCTGTGTCGAATATCACAGTATGTGGTGCAAGTATTTTTGGTACTTTGCCATGTGCTGTGATATTTTTTTGAGAAATATTTTTTGTGATACTTTGCGAGATGCTTTGGAAATAAAAAATATAGAAGTTATAGAAGGCGATGAGCGGCTATGAAGAAGAAATGCCGGTGGACATGGGCTGGCAGGCTGGGATGGATTTTTGGCTTCTGCGGGGCAATCTGGCTGTGGACAGCATGGCTGCTGCCTATGGCTGTTTCGCCTGCAACGGTGGCTGTCAGCGGCAGCCGGGTGGCGGAGAGCAATTATCAGCAGAAGATAGTCAGGGTGGCGTATTATCAGGAGCCTGACTGGCAGGAAGGTGCCGGTGAGGGGAATGTGAAGCGGGGCTACTGCTATGAGTATTATCAGCGGCTGGCTCCCTACGCCAACTGGCGGTATGAGTATGTGTACGGCTCCTTCCCGGAGCTGTATGGGATGTTCCTGCGTGGTGAGGTAGATGTTTTCGCAGGGCTGTCCTGGACGGAGGAGCGTACCGGGCAGTTTCTGTACCCGGAGCTGCCCATGGGGCAGGCACGGTACATCTTCCTGAAGCGCAGCGGGGACGCTGCTGTGACGGAAAATCCTGCATCCTTTAACGGCAAGCGGCTGGGCACGGTGGCAGGCATCGTGGAGAGCAGCCTGAGGGAGTTTGTGAAGCAGCAGCACCTTCGGACGGAGGTGCTGGCCTATGACAATACGGAGGCAGCTATCGCCGCCCTGCAGGAGGGAACAGTGGACGCGGTGCTGGGGGAGACCAGTACCGGGGTGATTGCCAATACCGGGCTGGAGTCCTTTGTCAGCGGCGGCACCAAGGATTTTTATCTCTGCGTGACGGCCGGCAGGGAGGATTTGCTGCAGGACCTGAATTATGCCCAGGAAAGCCTGCGTCAGGTGATGCCTGCGCTGACCAAGCAGCTGGGGGACAAATATTTTCGCCGCTCCAATGTTTCAGCAACCCTGACGGCAGGAGAAAAGAAGTGGGTGGCGGAGCACGATGTGCTGCGGGTTGGCATATTGAGCAATTATATGCCCTTTTCCGGCACTGATGAGCATGGCATGGCAACGGGCATCGTCAAGGAAATCGTGCCGGAAATGCTGAAGCTGCTGGGGCTGGGAGAGAAAATCCAGGTTACCTACAGGAGCTATAGCAGCTTTTCCAACATGGCGGAGGCTCTGCACAAGGGTGAGCTGGACGTGATTTTCCCTGTTTTCAGCGACATGTGGGTGGCTGAGCAGTACGGCCTGGCAGGTACGGCGGACGTGGTCAGCATAGGCTCTGATTTTGTCTACGCCGGTGAGTACGCCAAGGAGAAGGAGCGGAAAATCGCCGTGGTGCGGGGGAACTACATGCAGCTGGCAGCCAGCCGCTCCATCTATCCTGATGCGGAGATTTTGTTCTATGATACGGTGGAGGGCTGCCTGGATGCTGTGAAATACGGTGGTGCAGGCGGCACGCTGCTGAACGGCATGCGTACCTATCCCCTGCTGCGGCAGGGCAAGTACAAGATGCTGAATGTGTCCCCTACCTCGGATATTGCCATGCTGGGCTTTGGCGTGGCAGGGGGCTCGGCAGAGCTTCTGAACCTTTTGAACCGGGGCGTGAGCCTGCTGCCGGATGATTATGTCATGGTGAATATCAGGACATATGAGCAGGATATGTATGAGTACACCCTGGCGGATTTCTTTGCGGAGTACCAGTTTCTGGTAATTTTTCTCCTGAGCCTGATTGCGGTGCTGGCTGTGGCGGTGGCAGTTATGTATGTCCGGGCAGCCAGGACGGAGAAGAAGACCCACTATGTGCTGCAGAGGGCGCTGGAGCAGGCCGAGGAAGGCAGCCGTGCCAAGACCAATTTCCTCTTTAATATGTCCCATGATATCAGGACGCCTATGAATGCCATCCTGGGCTTTACGGAGCTTTTGAAGAAGAACAAGGATAAGCCGGAGCTGGTCAATGACTATGTGGCAAAAATCCAGTCCTCGGGGGATTTTCTGCTGAGCCTCATCAATAACGTGCTGGAGATGGCACGGATTGAAAGCGGCCAGGAAACCCTGTCCGAGGAAGTCATCAACGTGCATGAGCTGGTGAAGAATGTCCGGGCGGTCTTTGAGGCAAGCCTCAGGGCCAAGAACCTGATTTTGCAGACCAATGTGCTGGTGGAGCATACTGATGCTTATATAGATACCACCAAGGTACGGCAGATTTTCCTGAATCTTCTCAGCAACGCAGTCAAGTATACGCCTGCCGGGGGCAAGATATGGCTGGAAATCAGGGAGCAGCACTCGGACTGGCAGGGCTACGGCAGGTTCCAGATTGAGGTCAGGGATACGGGCATCGGCATGTCGGAGGAATTTCTGCCCCATATCTTTGACGAGTTTTCCCGTGCCAGGAATACCACGGAGTCCAAGATTATCGGCACCGGCCTGGGCATGCCTATCGTCAAGAAGCTGGTAGACCTGATGGGCGGCTCCATTCAGGTGGAAAGCCAGGTGGGCAAGGGCACGACTTTTAGGATAGTGGTGTATTTCCGGCTGGCGGAGCAGCCAAATAGCGAGCAGGAGGAAAATGCGGAGGGGCAGCTGGCTGACCTTCGGGACAGGCACATCCTGCTGGCAGAGGACAATGACCTGAATGCGGAGATTGCCATAGCCATCCTGACGGAGATGGGCTGCCAGGTGGACAGGGCATGTGACGGGCTGGAGTGCGTGAACATGCTGGCGAAGGCGGCAACTTGCTATTATGACCTGGTGCTCATGGATGTGCAGATGCCCAACATGAACGGCTTGCAGGCAACAGGTGCCATACGCAGCATGCTGGATCAGTCCAAGGCAAAGATACCGATTGTTGCCATGACGGCCAACGCCTTTGAGGAAGACAGGAAAAGGTGCCTGGAGGCAGGCATGAACGACCATCTGGGCAAACCTATTGATGTGGCGATTATGCTGCAGGTGATTGCCAGATATTTAAAATAAGCTGCAAATAAAATAAGCGGTTGATTGTATAATGAACTTGAACAGTTAATCAAAAATAAAAATCCATAGTGAC
>JBJDWY010000063.1:0-11440 GCA_051866255.1 Anaerovibrio sp.
GAGCGAGAGCGAGTTTTCTATGGGTACTGCCGCTACCTGTCCCCTTATAATGTCTAAACAGAGTCCACGAACTATCAAACTACCTAATCAGTATATGCACGAAGTAACGATCAACCACCACGATAAACTGAAATTTATATAGATATTATTTGTGATATAGAATATAATAGATACATAGATTTTGATTGTATAGAATGTGAGTGATATTTTTGGATTATATCTCAGCTCGTGAGGTAGCGGATAAATGGGGCATTTCTCAGAGGCGTGTGGAAATTTTGTGTGCTGAGAGCCGCATACCTTATGCCACTATGGTTGGAAATATGTGGATAATTCCTGCAAGTGCAGATAAGCCGTCTGATGCCAGGAAAGTACGCTGCATTGGAAGGGATGATAATGCCGGGAAACCTTTTTTGAAATGGGCTGGTGGCAAGGGACAATTATTGAAGGACATAGGTGCCTTGTATCCCTTTGACTCTGTAAATATTACAAAATATGCAGAACCATTTGTAGGTGGTGGAGCAGTTCTATTTGATATTTTAAATCGGTATGAGTTGGAGCAAGTTTATATAAATGATATAAATTATGAATTGATTAACACCTACCTGGTTATAAAAAATAATGCTCATGAGTTGCTAGATGTGCTTTATAAATATCAGGAGGAATTTATCCCTTTGGAGCACGATAGCAGAAAAGAATATTTTTCTCATAAGCGTGAAAGGTTTAATGAATTAAAGGTAAATTTTTCTGCAGACAGCAGAATAGAACTGGCTGCGCTAATGATATTTTTAAATAAAACTTGCTTTAATGGGTTGTATAGGGTTAATAAAAAAGGATTTTATAATGTTCCAATGGGAAAATATAAAAATCCGTTAATTTGTGATGAAAAAAATATTTTATTGATTTCGGATAAATTATGCCAGGTCAAGATTGATTGCGGAAGCTATAAGCAGTGCCTGCCTTTTGTGGATGCAGAGACTTTTGTATATTTTGATCCGCCGTATCGTCCTCTTACACCTACGGCCAGCTTTACTTCATATACAGAAGGAAGTTTTTATGATGAGGATCAAAGAGAATTGGCAGAGTTTGTAACAGCAGTTGATGACAAAGAAGCCCTATTTGTGCTGAGTAATTCCGATCCAAAGAATGTGGATGCAGATGATAATTTTTTTGATGAATTATATAAAGGGTACAATATAAAGAGAATAGGTGCCAATCGCATGATAAATAGCAAGGGGAGCAAACGTGGGCGTGTAACAGAGTTATTGATATCAAATTTTTAGGGGGAATAAGCGTGGCAAAAAGGGATTTTGATAAATGGTTGACCAGCTTCCGTGAAAGTATTGCAACTTATGACTATTATGTAAACTATGATAAAGTTTATCGTAATGTAGATGCAATAAAAATAGAATTGAATATATTAAATTCTTTGATTGGTTCAAAATGTATTGAGAAAGAGTTTATGGGGCTGTTAGGCAAGTATCCTGAAGTGTTGAAATGTATTCCAATCCTGTTGGCTGTTAGGGAAAAGGAAATATTTTGCCAGGATGAAAATGGCAGTTTTCGGTACAGGTTTACATCACATAGAAATGAAAAAGACATATTATCTGCTAAACAGTACGCTTATTTTATGCAGAAAACAGGCTTGTTTGAATTGATTTCCAAAAGAATTATTGGTAATTTGCTTGACTATGTGACTGGTGTGGAAACAGGATTGGACTCAAATGGCCGTAAAAACAGGGGCGGGCATTTGATGGAAAATCTGGTAGAAAAATACATACGAAAAGCAGGTTTCAAGCTAAATGATACCTACTTCAAAGAGATGTATATTCATGAAATAACTCAGAAATGGGGACTGGATTTGTCAGCTATTTCCAATCAGGGAAAAACGGAGAAACGTTTTGATTACGTTGTACGCACAGATAACAGTATTTATGGGATAGAAACTAATTTTTATACTGGTGGTGGCAGCAAGCTGAATGAAACAGCTCGCAGTTATAAGACACTGGCTTTGGAAGCAAAAACTATTGATGGATTTGCTTTTATTTGGTTTACGGATGGCAAAGGGTGGCATAGCGCCCGTTACAACTTGGAGGAAACCTTTGATGTGCTTGACCATGTTTATAATATAAAGGATATGGAAGATGGCATTATGTCGGAGGTTTTTAGATGAGCAAAAAAATAACCAGGTGGGAGCCAGATGACTTTGAGATGGAGATGACAACTCATTGGTCGTTTCCAAAACGGGGAGATTGGGCTACTCATGATGCAAAGTGGCGTGGTAACTGGTCACCATATATTCCTCGGAATTTAATGCTTCGTTACTCGCAGGTTGGGGATCTGGTATTGGATCAGTTTGCTGGCGGCGGAACAACCTTGGTAGAAGCAAAGCTGTTGAACAGAAATATTATTGGTGTAGATGTTAATGATATAGCACTGAAAAGATGCAGAGAGAAAATAGACTTTGAATATAATGGAGCTGGTGGCAAAGTATATATTTATAAGGGAGATGCCAGAAAGCTTGATTTTATTCCTGATGAAAAAATAGATTTTATCTGCACTCATCCGCCTTATGCGGATATTATTCAATATAGTGATGATTTGGAGAATGATTTGTCAAGATGTAATGTAAAAGAGTTTCTGGCAGAAATGGAAAAGGTGGCGGCAGAAAGTTATAGAGTTCTGAAGAACAATAAGTTTTGTGCAATCCTGATGGGGGATACAAGAAAAAAAGGCTGTATGATACCTATGTCTTTTGATGTAATGAAAATTTTTCAACAAGCAGGTTTTACGTTGAAGGAAATTATTATTAAAGAACAGCATAATTGCCGGGCAACAGGTTATTGGAAAACAAACAGCGTAAAATATAATTTTTTACTGATTGCTCATGAGTATTTGTTTGTGTTTAGGAAATAATATTTAGGGGGCAAGGGAATATCTGGACTTCAGCGTAAAGTGGCAAGTTGTTATTTTGTTATATCTGTTCAGACAAAGAAAGGGATGAGTGAGGACAGTATCCATAGAAAACCTTTGTTGTGCCTCGTTACTTCATTCATCAGAGCCGCAGGCGATAGATGAATGTTAGTAACGCGAGGCACAACTAGGAGCGCGAGCGTGTTTTCTATGGGGAGCTGTCCCGCTCAGCCCATTTTTAGTCTGAACAGAGTCCACGAACGACCAAACTATTGCAGTCAGTATATGCTCGTAGTTACAAATCAGCACTACGACAAAATGAAATTTACATTCCTATGAGTCCCAGCACCAGCCCCAGTACGCCGCTGGCTGCCAGCAGGTTGATAACCCCCATCTTGCGGCGCACGGCGATGAAGGCCAGCACCAGGATAATGATGCCCTTGAGGTCAAAGGCACCGAAATCTTCCGGCAGCGTTTCCACGTTCCAGATGGAAAGGTAGAGGAAGCTGAGCCCTGCCACCAGCATCAGGGCCACCACGGCCGGCCGCAGCCCGTTCAGGGTTCCCTTGATGGCGCTGATATCGCCATACTTTTTCAGCAGCCAGGTAACACCCAGGCAGAGAATCAGGGATGGGGTGACAAAGCCCAGGGTGGCGGCAATGGAGCCGGGCAGCCCGGCGATTTTCGTACCGGCGAAGGTGGCGGCATTGATGCCGATCGGCCCCGGCGTCATTTGGGAGATGGTAAATATATCAATAAATTCGCTCATGGTCAGCCACTGATAGTTGTCCACCACGGCTGCCTGAATCCACGGCATGGAGGCGTAGCCGCCGCCGATGCAGAACAATCCTATTTTGCAGAATTCCCAGTAAAGCAGTAAGCAGATTTCCATGTCTATACAGCCCCCTTAATTGTATTTGGCATCCCGTAGCAGAAGAAGCCCCAGCAGGGCATCTGCCAGCACGCAGTACATCAGGTTCACATCAAAAGCCAGCACAGCAATCATGGTGCCGAGAAAAATCAGAATAGGCAGTACCTGCTGCTTCTTTATCAGCTTTTTCACTAGATTGAAGACAACATTGACGATAATGGCGGTGGCACCGCACTGCATGCCCTTCAGCACCATCTGTATGTACTGGTTGTGGGCAAACATATCATAGAACAAGGCGATGATGGTCATGGTAATCAGGGGCGGCAGAACAGTGGCAAGCAGCGTTACCATAGTACCGGCAAAGCCTGACATGCGGTAGCCCAGCATGATGGCGGCATTGACTGCCATAACGCCCGGCATGGACTGGGCGATGGCAACGATGTCCAGTGTTTCCTTGTCATCAATCCAGCCGTATTCGTCCACAAATTTTGCTTTCAGCAGCGGGATAATCACCATGCCGCCGCCTACGGTAAAGGCACTGATGATAAAGGTGCTCTTGAAAAGTATCCAGTAAAAATGTCCTGTCCCCGGCCTGATGGACAGCTTCTGAGTGTCAGCCATACATTTTCCCTCCTAGAATGTGCAGTCAGCCAATCAGCTGGTGCAGCTTTGCAGCGAAATACGCCTATTTCATTTATCAAATCTATTATAGCATATAAATAATTCATAGCAAATTTTTATAGTATTTTGGGCTCAAAAGTGGTATCATTATTACGATTTAGAGGTTTGTGACGTCATACCCGTGCGGTGTGACGGAATAAAATGCATTGGTTGTTGCATAGGAAAGGTTGTGTTAAGTGGACAATGGACGAGCCAAAAATGAACAGAGGGCTGAAAAATCGCCATTTGCAGCTGATTTCCCTGGGCGGGATTATCGGTAGCGGTTATTTCTTGGGAACGGGATATGTACTGGAAAAAGCCGGTCCGGCAGCGATATTATCATATCTGCTGGGCGGTGCTATTGTGCTGTGCGTTATGCTCTGCCTGGCGGAGCTGGCAGTGGCAGAGCCCATAGCCGGTTCCTTTGTTACTTATGCCCGTAAATACATCGGCCCTACGTGGGCCTGCGGTGTAGGCTGGACCTACTGGATGACCTGGGTTTCCTATGTCCCCTCGGAGATGATTGCCGCCGGGATAATCATGAACAATTTCGTCCCCCAGATCAGCCAGCTTTGGTGGGCTGTGCTTTTTGGCTTGCTGGTGACAATAGTCAACCTGTTTCATGTGGATAAATTTGGCGAGAGCGAGTTCTGGCTGGCTATCATCAAGATTATTGCCCTGATTGCCTTCAGCATCGTAGGTGCCCTGATTGTCTTTGGCATTATAGGGGACACCGGCTATCTGGGCAGCAGCATCTTTTTGGGCAGCGGCGGCTTTGCTCCTCACGGCTATTGGTCCATTATCCTCACCATGACGATTATCCTGGTCAACTTTCAGGGCACGGAAATCATCGGCCTGGCAGCAGGTGAGTGCAAAAATCCTGAAAAGAGCATTCCGCTGGCAGTGCGTAACGTAACCTGGCGCATTATCGCCTTGTATATCATTCCTATCTCGGTGTTGATCTCCATCCTGCCCTGGGACAAGGCAGGGCTGGATGACAGCGTGTTTGCCGTTGCTATGGCAAACTACGGCTTTGAGCGGTTCAGTGCCCTGTTTGCCTTTGTGGTGCTGACTGCGGCATTGTCCTGCTCCAACTCCGGCCTGTATGGTACCAGCCGTGCCATGTATTCCCTGGCAACTTTAGGCATGGCACCACGGAGCTTTGCGGAGCTGAACAAGAATGGCATGCCGAAGAATGCGGTGCTGATTTCCATCGTTTCCTGCTGGTTCATCATCCTGCTGTACAGCTTTGATGCCAGTGCGACGGTCTATACTTACCTTTTGGCACTGTCGGGCTTTACCGGGGCCATCGCCTGGATTTCCATCTGCTGGAGCCAGTACCGCTTCCGCAAGCAGGCGGTAGCTGACGGCACCTTTGCAGCCTTGAAATACAAAACACCGCTGTTTCCTTATGTTACCCTGTTCGGTATCTGGGCACAGGTTTTCTGCCTGGTGGTGCTGGCCTTTGAGCCGGATTTGCGGGAAAGCCTGCTGGTAGGAGTGCCATTCCTGGTGGTGCCGATGGCAGTGTACAGAATACGCCAATGGAAGCTGCGGCGGGCGCTGGTATCGTCCAACTAATGGTAATTGAACGATAATTTCATGTTAAGTGGCTGCTGATTAAACGTCAATCAAATGCAGTTTTAGAGGGGCTGTTGTGCTGCCCTGGCACGCGGCTCCTTTTTCTGTGTTTTCTTGAGAATTTCATGTATGAATGATAAAATGGTACATGCAGTATGAGTGGCTTAAAATAACAGCGCAATATAGTGCAATCTAGTGTATTATAGTGTAATATAGCGCAGTATGTGCAATACATAGCTTATAGGGGTGGAAGGGAATCATGAACAAGCAGAAATTTTTTATCCTGGATGGCAGCAGTCTTTTGTATCGGGCGTATTATGCCCTGCCGCTTCTGGAATCAGAGGCAGGTGTGTACACCAATGCCATAGTTGGCTTTTCCAACATGCTGGTAAAGCTTCTGAATGACTGGCAGCCTGATTATCTGGCAATTGCCTTTGACAAGGGCAAGCATACCTTCCGCACGGATATGTTTGCAGAGTACAAGGGAACCAGGAAGCCTATGCCGGAGGAACTGCGCAGCCAGGTGCCTATGCTGCATGAGCTGGCAGAGGCGTGGGGCGTGCCTCTTTTGGAGCTGGAGGGGTATGAGGCGGATGACATTATCGGCACGCTGGCAAACAAGGCGGTGGAGCAGGGCATGGAAGCCTATGTGGTGACAGGTGACAGGGATGCCCTGCAGCTGGTGAAGCCTGACCTGACGGTATTGTTTACGAAAAAGGGCATATCCGATCTGGCAGTTTATGATGAAGCGGCCTTTCAGGCGGAGTACGAGGGGCTTGATCCTATTCAGCTGATTGATTTAAAGGGGCTGATGGGGGATACCTCGGATAATATTCCGGGGGTGCCGAAGGTGGGGCCGAAGACAGCCATCAAGCTGATCGCCGCCTATGGTTCCGTGGAGCAGGTGCTGCTCCATATCGAGGAAATCTCAGGCAAGGCCTTGAAGGAACGGCTGCGTGACAATCAGCAGCAGGCGGTGCTTTCCAAGCAGCTGGCTACTATCAAGCTGGATGTGCCGGTGGAGTTTGACCGGGAGAGCTTTGCCCTGGGGCTTGATGCAGTGGCATTAAACAAGTTTTATGTCAGGTATAATATACGTTCCACACTGCACCCTGTGAAAAAGCTGGCATCCATGTATGCTGGTGGCGCAGCTGGCGATGACGGAGCAGAGGGAGATGGGGATGACGGAAAGCTGCCGGAGATTGCTCTTTTGCAGACGGAAAAGGATGGCAGGAGCCTTGCCAGGAAGGCGGCAAAGTGCGGCTGCATTTACCTGGTGCCTGTAGCTGAGGGCAAGGTGCCCCGCAGGCGGCTGCTGGCCGTTGCTGTTGCCCTGGCAGATGCAGGGGGAAAGAGGCCTGAGCTTTATTATTTCAGCTTCAATGAGGATGGCTCTGATGATGGCGGCATGGAAAGTCTTTTTGCCGGTATGGAAATAGCTGAACAGGAGCGTGCAGCAGCTGTGGCAAAAAATCCTGCCTGGGCGGCATTTGCGGCTGCTTTGTCCGATGAGAAAATTACCAAGTATCTGCATGGCATGAAGGAGTTTTATCTTGCAGGCATCGAAATGTCCGGCAGGGTGGTGGATTTGGAGCTGACAGGCTATCTGCTGAATCCGTCTGCCAGCAGGTATGCTGTAGAGGATTTGGCTGAACGTTATGGCAGTAGCAATGTGGTCGAGAAGGCTGATGGGTGGCAGCAGGCGGAGCTGGCTGTCTGGCAGTGCCTGGTGCTGGCGGATGTTGCCAAGGTCATGACCGATAAGCTGGTGGCTCTTGGCATGACGAAGCTGTATGAGGACATAGAGCTGCCCTTGGTGCGTGTGCTGGCTGATATGGAGCTGGCAGGCATCAGGGTGAACTGCCGCAAGCTGCAGCAGCAGACGGAGCAGGTGGCGGAAAAAATTGCTGCCCTGGCAAAGGAAATCCACAGCCTGGCTGGCAGGGAATTTAACATTTCTTCGCCAAAGCAGCTGGGAGAGGTGCTTTTTGAGGACTTAAAGCTGCCTGTCATCAAAAAGACGAAAACCGGCTATTCTACCAATGTGGAGGTGCTGAATGAGCTGTACAACAAGCATCCGATAATCGGCAAAATCCTTGATTACCGCCTGTGGACAAAGCTGAAATCCACTTATCTGGACGGCATTGCTCCCCTGATAGACAGCCGCACCTGCCGGGTGCATACTACCTTCAATCAGACTGTCACCGCAACCGGCAGGCTCAGCAGCTCGGAGCCGAATTTGCAGAATATCCCTGTGCGCCGGGAGGAGGGCAGGCATATCCGGGAGCTGTTTGAGCCGGGGGATGGATATGACCTGCTGCTTTCGGCAGATTACAGCCAGATTGAGCTGCGTGTGCTGGCTGACATGTCCCAGGATGAGAATTTTTTGCGTGCCTTCAGGCAGCAGGAGGATGTTCATGCCAGGACTGCGGCTGAGGTTTTCGGCGTGGCAATAGATGAGGTGGACGGCGCTCTGCGCCGCAAGGCAAAGGCTGTCAATTTCGGCATTGTTTACGGCATCAGCGATTATGGGCTGGCACAGGATCTGCATATCCCGCGGGCAGAGGCAAAGGATTATATTGACAAGTATTTTGCCAAGTGCCAAGGGGTAAAGAGCTTTATTGACAAGGTTGTGGCAGAGGCAAAAGAAAATGGCTATGTGCTGACCAGGTATGGCCGCCGCCGTGATTTGCCTGCTATCAGGAGCAGCAATTTCAGCCAGCGTTCCCTGGCTGAGCGCATGGCCATGAATACCCCTATTCAGGGGACGGCAGCTGATATTATCAAGCTGGCGATGATACGGGCTGACAGGGCACTGCGGAATGCAGGGCTGAAAAGCCGTATTTTGCTGCAGGTGCATGATGAGCTGGTGCTTGAGGTAACAAAGGATGAACTTGCTCAGGTAACGGTTCTCCTGCAGGAGGCAATGGAAAAGGCGGCAGAGCTTTCCGTGCCGCTGACCATAGATATCAATACTGGCAAGAACTGGGCGGAAGCAAAGTGATATTATAGTGTAGTGTGATTTAGTCTGGATAAGGACTGGGGGAATCGATTATGCCGGAGATGCCGGAAATAGAGACCATCAGGCGGTCGCTGGAGCCACATATCAAGGGCAGGAAAATAGAGAATGTGGAGGTGCTTTTGGCGCGGCAGATTAAGTGGCCGGAGCCGGAGGCATTCGTGGCGAGGATTTTGCAGGAAGATATTGTGGGGCTTGAGCGCATCGGCAAATATCTGCTTTTGCAGCTGTCTAACCAGGTGTCTTTGATTTTCCACCTGCGGATGACAGGGCAGCTGGTGTATGTGGCAGCAGGGGCAGCGGATGCCAGCCACCACAACCGCGTGATTATCTATCTGGATGATGGTGCAAGGCTGGTGTTCAGTGACACCCGTACCTTTGGCACCTTGTATGCCATGCATCAGGATGAGCTGTGGCGCATCAGGGGCATGGCGGAGATGGGGCCGGAGCCTTTATCGGAGAAGTTTACGGCAGAATACCTGGCAGCGGCGTCTGCTGGCAGAAAAACACGCATCAAGAGCTTTTTGCTGGACCAGAGCAAGGTTGGCGGACTGGGCAATATCTATGTGGATGAAGCACTGTTTCTGGCAGGGGTGCACCCTATGCGGCTGGCAGGTTCATTGACATTTGATGAAATACAGAGGCTGCATGAGGCTGTAAACAGGGTTATAGCGGATGGCATTGCAGATGGCGGCACGACTTTCCGTGATTATCGTGACGGCAATGGAGGCAAGGGCAGCCATCAGGACAATCTCTTTGTTTATGACAGGGATGGTGCACCATGCAAAAAGTGTGGCACGGTGCTGGAAAAGATAAAGGTAGGGGGCAGGGGAACCCGTTTCTGTCCATCCTGCCAGAAGATTTAGCTTGATACGAAGCAGGCTATCACGAAGCAAGTTGCAAAATTGATATTCTATTGTGAAATAAAATATAGTATAGTTAGCAAACGGGAGGTGCAGAGGATGAAAATCATAGGGCTTACAGGCGGTATTGCCAGCGGCAAGTCTACGGTGTCGAGGCTGCTGGCGGAGCATGGCTACGCTGTTATTGATGCGGACAGGATTGCCTGGCAGCTGGCAGAGCCGGACAATTTTTTGTGGCAGGCGTATTATGACCGCTATGGCGAAAAGGTGCTGAATGATGACAGAACACTGAACCGTCAGGCTGTGGCATCAGTGGTTTTTCAAAATCCGGAGGAAAAGCAGTGGATGGATTCAGCCGCACATCCTATGATAAAGGCGGAAATTCAGCGCAATCTGGCGAGGCTGATTGCAGCAGGCAGGGATGTGGTTTTCCTTGATGTGCCGCTTTTGTACGAGGCTGGCTGGGACTATATGGCAGATATTGTCTGGGTAGTATATGCTGATGAGGCCAATCAGCTCAGGAGGCTGTGTCAGCGCAACGGCTTTTCGGAGGCTGAGGCGCAGCGGCGTATCGGAGTCCAGATGCCCATGGCTGAGAAAAAGCGGCGGGCTGATGTGGTAATAGATAATAACGGCAGCCTTGAGGATTTGTCCAGGCAGGTGCACAAGCTTTTTGCAGCCCTTTGCGCCTAGCAGCAGGTGCAGGGCTGGCGATAGCTGAATGCAGGGATAATGTATCAGAGGATGGTTTATTTTGGCAGGTGAAGGGCAGATGCAGTATACAGATGAAGAACGGGAAATCAGAAGGCAGCGTTTGCTCGAGCATCTGGAGGCAAAGCGGCGCGTGGTCAGCTTTGCCATTGGTATGTGCGTGTTGCTGGCGGCTTTTGTGGCATTTCTGGTGCTGCAGCACGAGGATGTGCAGCGCAGCTATATTTATCCTTATGATTATCGCGAGGATATTGTGGCGTACAGCCAGCGTTATCAGGTGGACCCGTATCTGGTGGCTGCGGTTATCAAGGCGGAGAGCAAGTTCAAGTCTAATGCGAAGTCCAGCTATGGCGCGGTGGGGCTGATGCAGCTGATGCCGGAGACGGCGGTGTGGATTGCCGGGCAGCTGGATGATACCCAGTTTTCCCTGAGCAGCTTGCAGGAGCCCTGGTGCAATATCCGTTATGGCACATGGTATCTTGGCTCATTGCAGGAGGAATTTCGCGGCAATGAGGTGCTGATGCTGGCGGCTTACAATGCCGGGCGCGGTAATGTCCTTGAATGGATGGAAAAATACGGCTGGGATTATGATTTTCATGATGTGGATGCCATACCCTTCCGGGAAACGGAGGAATACGTCCGCAGCGTATTGAAGAATAAGGCTAAGTATTATCAGCTGTATGGCGGCAGGCATGAGTGAGGAAGCCTTTAAAAAGCTGGCTGGTTTCGCGTAAAAATTTAAGAGCCTTGCCTTATTCTAAAAAAATAAGGGCAGGGCTCTGTTTGTTGTACTCAAATTACCAAACCTATGGTATAATACTCGTA
>JBJDWY010000063.1:11540-14703 GCA_051866255.1 Anaerovibrio sp.
TGTTATCCATACGCGATGCAGCCTCCGAGGCAGGCATGAGTGAGGAAGCCTTTAAAAAGCTGGCAGGATTTGCGTAAAAATTTTTTAGGGCATTGTCTGATTTCATTAGAAGAAAACAGGCAATGCCCTATTTTTGTGAGAAAGATTATGTTTCATTTTTATTTGGAAATTTTAGGACGACACAATTGCTCTTTCCGAAAAAGCATATCCATATTCCCTAGCTGCAGTATCCATGACAGCGAGTTTTCCCCTTTTATCCAATGTGCGGAATTTATTAATCAAGTCAGTTTCGGTTTTATCCAAAGTCCAATGGCTGGACAGATGCGTTACGTTTGCAGTGCGGGATTTGGCTACGGAGGCTGGGGGAGAAGCTTCCGTATGCTGGTTCTGCCAGGTATCTTCAATGGCACCATCATGAATGTTATCACCATTATAGCTAGAGCCAGTAGTATCAATAGAATGATAATTTTTCTGCTGCGTTATGCCTAGCAGATAATCTGTACATACATTAAAGTAGCGGGAAATGGATATAATCTCAGTATCCCGTGCCGGGCGGCTCCCTTTTTCGATTCTGTTCAATACACTCTGATGCAACCCGATGGCCTTGGAAAGCTCTCCCTGCTGCACATCATGCTCAATGCGCAAATCATAAATTCGCTGACCTATTGTTGAGTGAATGTTTTCCATCGAAGCCACCTCCTGAAAATATGTAAACAGAAAATTAGAAAAATGATAACAAACCAAATTAATTATAGATGGAAAAAATGATAAAACAGAAAAAATGCTAATTTGGCAAAAATAAAACTTGACTTTGCGGTAATAGCAAAATATAATAGGTATAAAGAATTGCTAATACGGCAAAATAAGGGTAGAGTATACGATACCCTGCCTTTATATGTGGCTATAGATGGTTTCGTCTATATTCCGCGGATAAAAGGGCGAATTATCTGGTCATCTTGCGTATTGTTATTTGCTAAAATAGCAAATAAGGCGATTCGGTAGGATGAGGTGGGAAAGCAAGGATGCAATCCCATGAGTTATTTTTTTAGTCAAGGAGGAATTTATCATGGCTATGGTCGTAAAGAACAACATGACCGCTGTAAACACACTGAACATTCTCAACAAGAACTCTAGCGCACTGTCCAAGAGCCTGCAGAAGGTTTCTTCCGGCATGAAGATCAACAGTGCAGCTGATGATGCTTCCGGTTACGCTATTTCCGAGCGCATGCGCGTTCAGATCCGTTCCTTGGATCAGGCTAACCAGAACACCCAGAACGGTAGCTCCATGATGAAGGTTGCCGAGGGGGCTGTAAGCTCCACCGTTGAGATTCTGAAGACCTTGAAGGAAAAGGCCATCAACGCAGCTAACGATTCCAATACCGATAGCGACCGTCAGACTATCCAGAAGGAGCTTGACCAGTCTATCGACCAGATTAACGATAACGCAAACGTAACCTTCAACGGCAAGTATCTCGTTGATGGCTCCAAGAACAGCAAGGGTAACGCTACCTATACTGTATTGACCAACCAGAGCCTGGCTACTGATACTACAGCTAGCACTGATTTGACTGCTTTGAAGGCTCGCAATGGTGATTCCCTTGAGATTGTTGATACCGACTTTGTAACTGTATCCTATGTACAGGCTGGCAATACCTACAGTACTACTTTTAGTGCTAAGGGAGCGAAGTTGCAGGATATTTTCACACATGCTGAAAATATTGATGAAAAGAGCAAAATTTTTGCGGATGCTTCTAATGCAAGTGTTGCAAAATCTGCAGGCCTTGCAGATACTGATGCTGCTATAACTGCGATGGAAACTGCTAACAATGATCTGTATGGTGCAACAACTCAGCCTGACTACACCGTGGCAGTTGGTGCTGCAGGTAGTGCTGAAGCTTTAATTAATGCTAAAGCTGGCGGTGCAGCGAAAGATATAGATGATGATGTTACTGTTGATGTAGTGAAGGCTATTGGTGCATATAATTTTGACGTAAAAGCAGCAGGTCAGGCAGATAAGATGATTGATGTTTCAGCCTTGAAGGATTATATGACAGTTGACTCTGCTGAAGATGGTACTGGTAAAGCAGGTACAACATTGACTGCTGCTACCGTTTTGGATAAGGCTGCTTTCATGAAGGCACTTTCTAGCGATGCTAATTATGAGAGTATGTTGAACTATACAGGCACTAAGTATACAGCTACTTTGAAAGGTAAGGTTACTACTGCTGATACCACTTATGATGACTATGTAACCAAGAAGACTGCATTTGATAATGCTCATACTGCTGTTATCTCTAGTGCAACCGTTGGTATTGATGCAGCTGGTGATAAGGTTGATACTGCTAGCGGTGAGAAGGGCATCAGCATTACTGCTAACGGTGCAGGTATTGGCGGTCAGATTTCCGGCTTGAATATCAGCATTACTGATTCCAAGGGCAATGTCAAGAAGTCCGCTAATGCAGCTCTTGATGCTTTCTCTGAGACTATCCGTGCCCAGAACAAGTCTGACGATAATGCTATCAGCCTGCAGGTTGGTGCAAATGCTAACCAGTCCATCAAGGTTGGTCTTACCGATATGCGTGCTGAGGCTCTCGGCCTGAAGGGTGCAGATGGCACTACCCTGAACATTTCCACTCAGAACAAGGCTAATGCTGCTATCAACGTACTGGATAACGCAATTGCCAAGGCTCTCGACCAGCAGACCACTATCGGTTCCGTTGAGTCCCGTCTTGAGTACACCAGCAGCAACCTGACCACTGCATCTGAGAATGTTCAGGCTTCTGAGTCTACTATCCGCGATGCAGATATGGCCAAGGAAATGACCAACTACACTAAGAACAATGTTCTTCTGCAGGCTGCTCAGTCCATGTTGGCACAGGCTAACCAGTCCAGTTCCAACGTACTGTCCCTGCTCCAGTAATTCTGAGTGTTAGTCTATATTGATATATCCAGCTGAGATGTTTCGGCATATTGGCTGATATATAAATAAATATGCTAATTCCACATCCCTTCTTGTTGCTAGCCTGAAGGACACGATGTGTTATTAGAACTACCATTGCATGTGGGGCGGGAGAGTTGTCACTTCCGCCCCATTATCTATATTGCTAAAAAGGAGCATTCCTGTAATAGTCTTAAATGAAGGTTGAAAAATAAAAGGAACTCC
>JBJDWY010000064.1:0-14616 GCA_051866255.1 Anaerovibrio sp.
CTACGGCGACGGATTTACAGTCCGTTCCCTTTAACCACTCGGGCACCTACCCACATCATCTGCCAGCCTCGCCACACTTCCGTGCAACCTGCTGACAGATATATACTTTATCAGATTTGCAGACACAAGTCAAGCACTTTTTGAAAAAAATTACAAAAAGAAATGCTGCACTTTCTTCTCAAGTCAATGCAAAGTATTTTCTTGCATCTTTCTCACTTGCATTGTTTATTCCATGCCGGATTATACCTGGCAATATATTCTTTTTCCAGGCTTTTCGTCTGCTCTACAGCGTCTGCACCATCCCCCACAATCAGTATTTCCGTCTCAATCTCATCAAGATGATGATTGATAATCTGTCCTGATGTATGTTTTCTGGCACTATCACTATTACGCCGATAATCACTCAGCCGTTTCCGGAAACCGCCATTATTGTACTCAATGGCTCTGCCAATGTACATAATCCTGCCATTGACCTTGTGCCTGTACAAACCTATACAATGATTATACGGCGTTAAATCAGCTGTTTTCAACTTTCCTATGCTAATCCATTTATCTGCCATTACAGCCTCCTGCCACAATTCACGGCACACCTTCAGATTTAACTCATAATATTCATCCCGCGCCAATAATTCCTGCAATTCCTGCTCGTAAAACAAGTCAATATTACAGCGTAACGGCCGCTCTTGATAATGCCTGCATTTTCTTGTCGCATCATCATAGAAACAGCAAGTGCCGTCCCCCCGATCAAGGTCACTATAATCAGGGGAACGGTCAACATGCTGGCAGCATAATCCGCACATGGCACAGGGAAATTTAGCTATACTGCCCATAAAATGCCGCTTATGCCATTTCCAGCTTGTCCAAATATGCCTGTCCCGTTGCGAGGGATTTTTCAGAGTCAGTAGTCAGCTTGCCATCTTCGGTCAGCAACGATGTATCCAGCACAGTCTTGATAGCCTGTGCCGTCATAGCTGCCTTAAACACATTCTGCTTATCCTCAACTGAATAGCTACGGAAATCCCTGCCACTATACTCAATAGTCCTAATCATATCCTTATTGAATCCCTTGAACCAATGGTCAAGTCCATGCAGCAAATCCTCCAGCTGCCCTGCTCTTTTATCAACCGCCTCCAGCATAGCACAGATATTTTTGCCTTCTTCCGCAAATTTCTCGGCCTTCGCTACATTAGAGCGCGACTCATAATACGCTTCTTCAGCCTTTGATGCCATAAAAGCGCCACCAATAGCCAGTGCCGGCCCTGCTACCAGACCGCCTAATACAGCCATGCCACCAGTGACCCCAAAAGCCGTAGCTGCACCTGTACTCAAAGCTCCTCCGCCCAGCCATGCAAGTGTAGCATTAGTAGCAGCTACACCGCTTAAACCTGCAATACTTGCACCTGTAGAAGCAAAAGCAAAACCACCACTCATAACAGCACCATAAGTACCAGCGGCCAATGCAGTACCAGCAGCCACAGAACCGCCAGCAGCTGCCAGCATAGAAGATGCCTCAATAGATACTTCATTAAGCTTTTGGAATTGCGGGCTTTCCGGCTTAAAATTTTTCAATTCATCAATTCCCTGACTTCCTTGTAACTCAATATTTTTAATAGTCTTATACGCTTCAACAAACTCTTTGATACTGCCAGAAAGAATTTTAATTTTTTTATTGCCTAACTTCTCAATACTCTTTTTCGTATATTTTCTTTGATGCTCAATATCTTTCTTTGTATCATCTACGATGCTGGCTGCCCTTTTATTGTTATCTTCGGCTAATTCATAATCCTCCTTGGCATCCAGTCCTTTTTTGACACCATAACCAGCAGCAGCTAGTGCAGCTGCACCTAAAATAAATGGAATTGGCATAATAAAACACTCCTTTGTACATGATAAATATGCTTACTATGAACCATAAATGTTCATAGCTTAAAAACGCTATCTTCATCCATCATAAATTCATCAAACTCATCAAAATTCTTAAACTGCAACTCCTTGCCAAACGCCGCCGCAATATTGTTCATGCTAGTAGAAAAAGCATCCATATCGTTTGTCCTGACAGCTTGCTCCAGCCTGTCAAAGCTATCCTTGAACACGCGCTCACGATGGGCAAACAATGCCTGTGTCTCACGCTCAAACTGCGCCCTTCGCTGGTGCATAAGACGGATAGCCTCATCACAGGCAGCAGCCACCTGGTAATATTCAGATTTTGCCCTTTCTGCCGCATCAAAAGCACCCAATACACTGCCATACAGAAGATTAGTAGCAAGATACCCTGCCAAGGAACCTATCGCTGCGCCAATCGGCCCGCCTACAGCAGTTCCCACCATCGCAAAAGCGGCAGAAACTACCGCACCTGTGCCTTTTTCACCAATCTCGCGCATCAGTTCAGCCTGAGTTATCTCGCCATCCATAAAACGTTTGATGCTCTTGCCTATGTCGTAGGCAGCACCAGCTACATTCATCACTGCATTGGCATTGCCAATCTTGGTAAGTGCTGTAACCGCTGTACGGCGCACCATCTCATTGGCAACTCTTTTTTCGACCTGCTTTGTAAGTTCCGCCACAGCTTCACGCACAAGCTTATCGCCATGTTTTTCTATATAGTCCCTTGCCGCCAGCTTGCCTGTATCAACAGCCACATCCTTGACCGCTTCCCCGGCATCCTTCTCCCCCTTGATGACACCAGTTACGTTGACAACCAGGCTTTCTGTAGCACCTGTTGCCACAGAGCCAAAAACATTATCTATATTGCGATTAATTTTCCTGCTTCCCTTGCCTGTTGTATGCAGCTTGCTGGCAGCATACTTTGCCCCCTGGGTTACAATTCCAGATGTTCGCGACTTAACCTGCCCGGCAGCATAATCCACGGCAGTTCCCTTTGCCATGTCAACTGCCGCCTGCCCAACATCCTTTTCGCCACTAAAAATAGCCTCAATATTACTACACAGATTGTCTTGTGCAGCCGCAACACCTTGCTGTACATTTGACTTCAGCTGCTTGTTGTATTTTGTATTTCCCTTACCATGGCCACGCTGGCGCAACTTATCAATAAGCAGTGCACCAGCCTTATCCAATGCCTGATTGCCCTGCTTTTTTATTTGCTTTGCCGCCTCTTGCTTGGCATATCTGCGGGCAACATTGGCAACCACCCTGCCTGCATCCTCTATGCTTTCTGCCTGGCGCAATTCTTCAAAACTTTCATCTGCTGCACTCTGCAAAAGATTTTTCACATATTCCTTGTGGGGAGTATCCGGCATTTCATCCGCCACAGACTCAATAGCCTTGTTAATCTGCTTATTCGCCATACTGCATGCCTTGCCAATAGCACGCCTTTTTAAAGCAGCCTCCAAAAATTCTATCTCACCGTTACAATCAATGCCCTGCTCCGCAAGAAAAGAAATTTCTGCTAACAATTCATCTTTATTCTGAAAGTCCGGCAATCGCTTATCCAAAACCTTGAGAGCATCCTCTGCCATCTGTTTAGCTGCCAGTCTGCCTGTTGAAATTGCCAGTTGTCTTATTTGTTCCTCATTTTGTCCAAAGTGGAAAAACACCACTATTTCCACCGCTATATCTTCAAGTTTGTCACTAACCACATCCTTGAACTCATCATTATCATAAGGAAGATTCTCCAACAGCCACTTTCGTACAGCAGAACGCAATTCTTCAACAATAATTTCCTTGCCACCACTATATACACAATGAACAGACTGTTCCAAAATACACTTGTACAATATGTTAGTCAAAAAATCAGCGTTCTTCTGATAAAAGTTCTTGCATTCACCTTCCGGCAGCATAGCCCCTGCCTTGCCAACAAGCAGTTTCAGCAGCGGATGTATTTCAGATTTTTTCGCTACAAAAAAGTTATATAATGTTTCGTTGCCCATACTCTCCACCTATCAAAACCATACCACACAAAAATCCCCTACGCTTCCTCACACGAATCTCACAGCATCCTCTCCATCTGCCTTTTACCTCCGTATAAGGCAATACTTGCCACCACGCCCATAGACAGAATATTTATCCAATGGTTAATCTGGTGTGACTCGTCAATGCCAGTCTTGCACCACATGGCAAAGTGCTCGCAGTTATTCGTGAACAGATTATATTTCTTCTCGCCTATCTTTTCCCTGGCCCTCGCTACAGTTTCTTCCGGGCTGTAGAGATGATACTTTCCCTCATTAATTTTCTGGCGAATCAATTCAGGAACTACCAGCAGAGGCCCCAGGAAATTCGTTTTCAGCTTATCTATCTCGCTGGCATTGACTTCCTCCGGCCTGCCGTATTCAGGTGCAAAAACGCAAACATGATACCTGTCAGCATCGCCCATGAACTCGCTCATATCTGCTTCATGTATCGTGCTGCCAAAGCCTATTATCTTATCCGTTTTGCCAGGAGAATAATGTATCACCCTGCCATTGCCTGCATAAATGCCAAAATGCTTATACTGCAAGCCCTTTCGCACACAGATAACATCACCGTATTCAGCTTTTATATCATTTTTCTCTTTCAGATAAATCTGTTCCTCGCCCAGTGCGAAGAAGTTTCCTAAAAAAATATTTCCTAAATCAGGCAGCTTCATCTCATCGTTCCTCCACACATATAGCAGCACAAGCCACATCCCTGCTGCTTTGCAATTCTTCCGGCACATTGGTAATAAAGCATTTCTTCGCCGCCTGCCCAATACACTTAGTAACCGCAGAATCCATCGCGCCGCCCAGCAAAATACCAACTCCCGGCAGCATCTTGCCATAAGACTTTCCTGCCAATTTGGCAGTAGCCACCGCAATCGCTTTTTGTATAACAACCTCGCTGATATGGCTCACGGTCTCAGAACCCAGAGCACACAAAATCAATGCCTTCCGGACACGCTCATCTTCCAGCTTCCAGCCTCCCATCACGGCAATAGCCGATGCCATGCGCAGCTGCAAAAGGGTGGTGCTGACAAGATTTATCGGCAAAGTAACCAAGCTGCCGGCGCTGGTTGCAGCCCCTATCACACCTACCTTCAGGCAATAAGTATTGATGAGCTTATCCACCCTTTTTTCCAACGATTCATCCGTACCGGCATATTCTTCAGCCAGCTCACTGACACTAGCCATCCCTGGCAATTCAATACTGGAAGCAGCATTATACGCCCATTCCATCAAACCTGACATGCTGGTACAATCGCCTTTCATAGCTCCGCCAATCAACTTGAGTGCCGCTTCATGTCCCGGCACCTTGCTCAAATCAAAATCCATACAAAACCCCTTTTCTAATTTCTCCAGCCATTTCCAAATTGTACAAAAACAGCCATATGCCTAGAATTGTAAAACATTTCGTTTTTCAGGTCAATAGCCAACTTGGTGAAGATACCCCAGCACTGACGCAGCAAACTCGCTTAAAAGCCTCACATTATCCTGCACCCAGTAAACAAGAAATCGCGTGAGAATCGTCACACCTACGGATATCGTTATCCCCTTGCTGAGACCTAGGCAAAACTCCGCCAGGAGCAGCCAGCGCAGCCTCTGCACCAGCAGCAGGTGCTCTCCCAGGATATTGTTCAGCCAGCCGGTATTCAGCTTCAGCCTGTCCATTTCTCCCACAGTGATGCCAGCCATGTTGGGTGTGAGCATTTCCGCGCCAGGTTCAGTGCTTTCTATATTTGGTTTTAGTATCTTACTGGACATTGTGACGATTCTCCTCTACCATCAGCATGAATTTTGCCAGCCATTCACTGATAAAAGGCAAATTCAAATCCACCACCTGCACGGCAACATTGATGATGATACCAAAGACAATAGTCGCCCCGATAGCCATGCCCAGGCCCCGCACCATGCCCACCAGCAGGTTCAGCAAAAACAGCCTCTTGGTATTCTTCAGCAGCCCCAGATATTCCCCCATAACCTCATGAAGCCCCTCCACATCACAGTGAATCTGCCTGGCAGATGCCACCGTGCTCTCCAGCTCCTTCAGCCTTTCCTGGGCATTTTTTTCTGCAAAGTTATCCAAACATCTTTCCTCCCCGACACTTCATTACAAGCAGTTGTCTGCAACATCTTTCCTAATGTTATATTCTATGCAGAAACCAAAAATCCTGCCAAGCCAAAAGTTTCCTGCGATTTTCCTCTTTCTGCCTTTTTTCTCTCTACATCCAAACATCCCATTGACGGAAAAGCCCCACCAGCCTGTATTCACACGAAAGCTGATAGGGCTTTATTATCTTCTGCACAGCTAAAACTTGCAGGAAAACTTGCCGCAGGATGCCCAGGACAGCTGATCCAAGCCTGTCAGCATGCATTTATTTCTTACGTTGTGGTCATACTCAAAAAAGCCAGCCTGAGGAGCCTTGGGCACTATGGCGGCATTTGCCGGGTCATACCAGTTCCTGCAAAAGGCGCATATCCTCGTGGACTTGACGTTAGCGATTTTCATATTGGCCATGGTACATACTTCCTCCGCCTTCTCATTTGCATCAACATTTGCATCAATCTTAATATTAACCTTAATATTGACATCAACATTATCATTCCACAGTTTCGGAATTTTTCTTGCCACACTTCGGGCAAGTATACGATATATACCTTGGCGGTACGACTTCTGCTGTGGATGACTCCTTCCAGCCGCAATCGCACCTGCGCTTATACCGCACCATACCATCAGGTTTCCTGCCAGTAATCTCAAATGCCATATTCATCAGCCTCCTAATCAATTACAACTGCAAATTATGAGCTAGAAACTCCCTTACAACATTTTGCTATAATAATGTTTCTACATCCATTGGCAAAATCCTGCTACACGCAGAATAATTCTCAACTTCAAGATTATTATAGCTGCCATCGCTTGGGCTTCTCATGAACCATGATACCAGAGCACACACCCATTATATGTCCTTCTGCATATTTTCCATCCCTGCATAGCCGATATTTTCAAGACATTATCCAAAGATAATGATATAATACACTTATACTAGAATGTCAGGTGGGAAGTTTTATGCTACAAAAAAATATGGATATTCATCAGACTGGTGATGTTTTCCAGCCCAATACAGTACCAAATCATACATATATAGACCGCACCATTGATGAGTACGGTGATACCTATACAGAACAACTGCAAAAAGCATTAATAACTCCTGGCACACTGATTGCAATCACAGGGGCTTCTAAATCAGGCAAAACAGTTCTCTGCCATAAATCCATTACTAATAAAATCATAGACTTAAGCGGTTCGCAGCTCCAATCCAAAGAGGACTTTTGGCAGCAGATAGGAGAACAGCTTGAAATTCCTGAAGAAGTACAAATCAAAACATCACATACTAAAAATGCCATCGACAAAACCGGCATAGCAGGCGAATTAAAAATACCATTTGCCAAATTCAACATTAGCACTGGTAACGACAGCAGCAATGCAGAAGGAAATGAAGTATCCCAAAAGGTATTGCGCAGCCAGGATTCTATGATGAAACATATTATCGCCCATGACATGGTATTGGTTATAGATGATTTTCATTATGCGCCGGAAGAAACTCAGCTGTATATTGCAAGAACCATCAAGACATATCTCATTAGCGGCCTTAAAGTAATAATATTGTCGCTTCCTCATCGGGCAGATGATGCCATACGCCTCAATCCTGACCTGATAGGCCGCACCAGCTTTATTGAAATTGCCTCCTGGAGCATTGAGGAACTAAAGGAAATAGGGCAAAAAGGTTTCCCGTTGCTTGGCATAGAGGCAACGGACGATATTCTCACCCGCATCGCCACCGAAAGTATCTGTTCCCCTCAATTAATGCAGGATATTTGTTTTAACCTGGCGTATCGCATGCAAAAAACTAATTGTACCACTGTTACTGATGAGGATGTAAATATTGCCCTCAAGCAAACAGTAGCAAAGCATAAGCAGGTGTACAGCCATGTACTGAAAGCTGCCCTTGAAGGCCCGGCCCAAGGCAAAAATAAGCGTACACACTACTTGCTAAAAGACGGCAGCTTCATGGATATTTATATGCTGCTGCTGGTCAGCATAAGCACAAATCCGCCTGAACTCTCATTGCCTGTGCAGGAAATCCAAGAAAGATTTACTGACCTTCTGTCCGATGATAATCCCAAAAAGCCTAGACCAATAGATATCAGCAATACAGTGAAAAATATCAAAAATATCATGAAGGAACGGGCTAAAAATCTTGATACCATCGACTGGAAAGCCAAGACTTTGTATATTCTGGATTCTTTCCTGTTATTTTACCTGCGTTGCTCCGACGATTGGAAAAAATAATATAAGCTTATATAAACCTAAAACAGCTGTTGTGCAAATTCCACAACAGCTGTTTCTGTTTATATCATCAGTTATTTAACAAATCACCAAGCAACTATTCTTCCTTGCTTCGCAGCCCACAAGCCATTCCCGCAAAAACCGCAGCTGCTCATCGGTGTGAAACCAGTGCTCACCATGCTCCATAACAGTCAGTCCTGCACCGCAGCCAGCAGCAAACTCCTTCACCGTATCCATGGACTACAAATTGTCCTCCGAGCCATACAAAATCTCCGTAGCAATATGCCAGCTGACAGGATGGCTGCGCACCCATGCCAGGTATTCCCAGGACAAATCTTCGCCAAAATCCGTAGCAATGACGCCATTTTCCTTAAGCTCATCCTCCGTTACGCCAGCCCAATGCATCATGTCACAAATCAGCTTTTCCATATTTGCTATTGGAGAAATAAAATACACCTTTTCTATAGGCATGTCTGCCAGGGACAGCAGGGAGAAATACGCCCCTATGCTGTTTGCCACCAATATAACGCCATCATACTCAGATAGCAGCCTTTTAGCCTCCGACTGAAATTCCCCGATACTGTCCCAAGGCGTTTCAGCCTTATAATCAAATCCCAGCACATCACACTCAGGAAATATTGCCTCATAAAATTCCGCTTCTGAGGCATTGCCCCCCTTGCCATGCACATATAATACTGCTTTATTATTCTTCATATATCGTTACCTCTATCAATCATCAAAAACCTTTCTATCCAAAGGAATATCGCAGCCCCATTTCCTGGCAACGCCTTGGAATTTCCTCTTTAGATATGTCTTAAACATCAGATTCACCATGAAGCGTACTGGCAAAGGCATCTGCTCCGGCCCGGCAAACTTCTTCACAGAAGCTGCAAAAAAATCCCCCTTTTCCGCAAATTGCCGTCCCATCTCGATAAAAGGTGCCGTAATCTTGTTGCGGTTAGCAGCGGTTTCTGTGCGTATTTCAAAGCAGCCGCCCCGAATCAGGGTACCTCCATAGCTCACCCCAAGGCAGCCTGCCAATTTCTGCAAAAAGGCCTCCCCGCAGCGCAGCTGATGAGCCTCTGTGAAGCCGCTCTGCAAGATAAAAGAAACCTTGGTATTTTTATCCTTCGCCGGCAGCTGCTCCAAAAATTCCAGAAATAAGCTGGGAACACACTCTACATAAAGCGGCACAGCAAAAATAATATTCGTGCTGTCCAAATACGCCTGCCGGATTTCTCCCCAGGCATCACGTTTGGAAATCGCATACTTGGTAAAGCTGCAGCCCCCTTGCAAAAGCCCCTGCCCGAATGCCTCAATAATCTTATCCGTATTGCTGTTTTTCTCAGTCCGGGGACTGGCATTAATCATAACAATCTTCGCGTTCATAAATCAGCTTCCTCCACATGCAAAATATCATATACCCCCAAGGAATTAGTCCCCAGATTGCTCGTAAAACGGCTGCACCAATCAGAAATAAGTGCCTTGTCCCCATCACCTATATACAGGACACCCCAATCAGGATTGTGCCGATACCTTGTCACATGTCGCATATAAGGCCCGCTGCATGTAAGATAAATAGTAAGAAGCGGCATTATCCTGTCAACAATTTTCTTTGCCTGAGAGGATATAAAGCCAAATCTCGTTTCTGAAATCAACCATATCTTCTCCGCCGAATGAATTTTTTCCAACAGCTGCTTGTAATCATCATTAAATACACAAACCCCCGGCGTTTTCAGCCAACAGAAATTGCACCCCACGCAATGAGCTATATTCATATCCGCCGTAGCAATATATTCATACTCTTTACCAGAATTTTTGTGACTAACCCGTTCCGCTATAGGCTTCCCCTGCTGATTAGCCGATGTATCAATAAATAAAACCATAATTCTCCCCCAATCACTCAATACTCCCATATTCCTGCACACATCGTTTTCCACAACAAATGCTATGCAATTTTTCAAACAACATTATATCATTTTACACCTACCCACTGAATTATGCAACAAAAAGCCCCATCAGCTTCATTAATAAAAACTGACAGGGCTCATCACTAATCCCATAAATATTAACATGATTGCGACATATCTCATTAGCATATATATCACATCAGCAAATTAAACAAATAGCCTATAAGTATAATCCCCAGAGCAACTATGCCAATAAAGGTAAAAAGCAGCCTTCTTTCCAGCACCTTGCTGAGCATAATCAGGGATGGCAACGATAAAGTAGTAATCGCCATCATCAGTGCCAATATGGTGCCTGCCGGTACAACTGCCAGATACAACGCTTCGGCTATCGGTATAGCCCCGAAAATATCCGCATATATCGGGATGCCGATCAGCGTTGCCAATGGCACGCTAAAAATATTCTGCGCCCCTAGTACCGCCAAAATCCATTCCTGCGGCACCCAGTTATGCAGAAACGCACCGATACCCACACCTGCCAGCACATAAGGAAAAACATTTTTTACGATAATCCGCGTATCATTGCAGGCATAGCCCATGCGCTGCCGCTGGTTGAAATACTCAGACTCGCTGTAAAACTCCCGAATAGGCTCCTCATAACGCCTGATATAACGTTCCATCCCCATAGCATTCAGCAGCAGGCCGCCGCCAATCGCCAGCAGCAATCCCACCACCACATATACTACCGCAAATTCACTGCCAAAAAACGACATCAGCATCAGCATGGAAGCTATATCCACCATTGGCGAAGAAATCAAAAAAGCAAATGTCATCCCCAAGGGCAGCCCTGCCCGGGTAAAGCCGATAAAAATCGGAATGCTTGAGCAGGAGCAGAAAGGCGTTACCGTTCCCAGAAGCGCAGCAACCACCGCCCCCTTCACTCCCGTAAAGCCTGTCAGGATGCGCTTTGTCCTCTCCGGTGGGAAATAAGACTGTATATAGGAAATGAAAAAAATCAGCGATACCAGCAAAATGGATATTTTGATGGTGTCATAAATAAAAAAGTGCACACTGCCCCACACAGGCGAAGCCTGGCTTGCTCCCATCCTCCCAAGCAGCAGCCATACTAATTCGCTCAGCCAGTGCATGCCAAGAATTTCCTGCATAATAAAATCAAACATACCTTACCGCTCCTTTATTTATAAATTTAAATATATCAATGTATTGTGGCAAAAAACTGCCACCTGCTTCGCCGCCAATTTTCCATCACAAACATGCCAAATAAGCTTCAATAATCCCGGACATTTCTTCCTTGGCACCACGGCGCAGGGAGTAATACATCCATTTCCCTTCCTTCCTGCACTCAACCAGCCGTGCATCAACCAAGACGCGCATGTGATGGGATAATGTCGGCTGGGAAATAGCCAGCTTTTCTAGAAGCACACAGGCACATTTTTCCTCAGTACTAAGCTGTGCCAAAATCTGCAGTCTGTTCTCATCTGACAAGGCTTTAAACAGCTTCGCATCATTCCTGTAGTCCACAAATCTCATCCCCTCTATCAATTTTTCTCATGCATATTGTATATTATACTTTATATATTGATATACGTCAATATATAATCATACCATAAACACATTTCAATCCTGCTTCATTTCTTCACTACCTTAAAATTTCCTGCTATAATGAAATCATGCTACCGCTTCACAGCGTTTCCAATAGGCAGCATAACTATTATTAGTTCTTAACATCCCAAAGATATCAGGCACTCAGAAATGCACAAGCACATTTATAATACGCAGCAGACAAATTCCAAGCACAAAGGCTTCACCCGTCATCATTCCATCAAAAACTTTTTCACGAACAACTACGACCATCCTATCTTTGAGTGCGGCGTCCAGCTGGTAGATATGATTTATCTTCAGCGCAGGCTATAATCCTTTTTACACCAGCACTGTACTAGCATATATCAACAAAAACATCGCCACAAAAATCCAATCAGGACTTTCATGACGATGTTTCTTGAACGCCTATCTTTAACTTACTATTTTTATATCTTTAAGTTACTCTCTCTAAGTTGCAATTTTCAGCTTGCCATCTTCAGCTCACAAAATCATATGCGCCAGTGCATAGCCCACAATGCAGCCTACTCCAACGGCAATAAGCCCAGGAATCATGAAGCTATGATTGAGTATCCAGCCGCCTATCTTCGTTGTACCGGCTCTGTCAAATCCGATAGTTGCCAAATCTGAAGGATAATTTGGCAGGAAGAAGTAACCATAAGCTGCTGATATAAATGACAGTATAATCACGGGATCAGCCCCAATCCCCAGTGCCATAGGCGTAACAATTGCAATTGCCGCCCCCTGGCTGTTTATAAGCACAGATGCCGTAAACAGCACAACACCGTATGCCCATGGATATTCCTGAACAGCTCCGCCCAGCACTTCCTTGATAACAGGCATGTGATGGGCAAAATAAGTATCAGCAGCCCAGGCAACACCATAAACAGTTACCAGGGCTATCATGCCAGCCTTAAACACATTGCTATTCGGTATATCCTTTGCCTTGACCTTGCTGCCAATAAGGATAAATGCACCAACCATCATCATAACCATCTGGATAACCAAAACCATGGAAATAGGCTTAGCTGGTGAATTGGCATTAGCGGCAAAATGCGGCAGCAGGGACGGCATATTGCCAAGGCAGGTAATAGCCAGAATGCCTGCAAAGAAAATATACACCGCCCGATAAGCATACTTGGAAAGCTCCTCATTCGCCAATGTTGCAGTCTCGCCATATACATAATTTTTGTTATCAGGATCACTGATAAATTTCTGGAACCTCTCATCTTGCTCCAGATCCTTGCCACGGCGATAACTCCAAATTGCCGCAACCAGAACACCGCAGAAGGTGGACGGAATGGAAATCATCAGCACATTCCCGACTGTACAATCATAGCCTGAAGCAACAAGAAAACCTACTATGGAAACTACCGCCACGGAAACCGGTGAAGCCGTAATACCAACCTGAGAAGAAACCGAAGCTACTGCCATTGGCCTCTCAGGCCTGATGCCCTGCTTGATGGCAATGTCATAAATAATCGGCATAATCGTATACACCACATGCCCCGTGCCGCAAAGGACGGTCAACAGCCAGGTAGTAATCGGCGCATAGATTGTAATGCGCTTCGGATTGGAGCGCAAAAACTTCTCCGCATACTTCAGCATGACATTTAACCCGCCTGCAGTCTGCAATATTCCGGCACAGGTTACTACCGCCATTATGATAAGCATTACATCAATAGGAGGTTTCCCCGGCTTATAGCCAAAAACAAAAGTAAAAATCACGACTGCAATACCATTGATTACAGCCAGTCCTATGCCGCCATGACGAACCCCCAGCATCAAGCCGCCTAACAGGACTATCAACCCCAAAAATATCTCCATAAAAACACCCCCAAAAAAATTTTAGCCAAATATATCTTTGACGTAGATAATATTCGACATGGAGATGCAAAACTCCTTCTGCTATGCTAATTATTTTTTGGGGCTTTCTCTGCTACTGTATCACTTTTTCTGATTGAAATTGTACCCCACCAAGCTGCCTACGCAGCCACCTACGATATGTGTCAGGTAGGATACATTATCATTCATGGTCATGCCGCTTATTATCTGGCCGCCCAGATAAATAACAGCCACCAGAATAAAGGTAATCGGGATGCCGCTGCCCTTGAAGCTTGTGAAGGAAGACAACATAATAAAGGCAAATACTATGCCGCTGGCACCCATCAGATGAATATTGGTGTAAAACAAGGCCGCAGCAAGCCCCGTCACCACGCCGGTCAGAAAAATAAATTCACCAATAAACTTGGAGCCATATTTTTCCTCCAGCATAGGCCCGATAAGCAGCAAAATCGTAATATTGCTGAAAAAATGCTCCCAGGAGCCATGGCCAAAAATATGCCCCACCAGCCGCACATAAGTCAGGGGATTCAGCCAGGATGACTCATAAGTAGAAAAAAATGTAACCGTGCTCCAGCCGCCTGTCACATAATCCAGCAGCATTGCCGCCAGGCAGATACCAGAAAAAGATACAACCACCGGTGAATTGAAAATAACCTTGAATTTCTGCTGTGAATTACTGGAAGACTGATAACTATTATCCATATCGATTCATTCGCTCCTATTCTGTAAAATACCGGCAGGCAAAACTCCTGACGGATAATTGTATGCTACCACAACCTGCACAGTATTGCAAAGAAAATATATTCTTCGCTGCAATGCATTTACTATCACAAACCGTTAATATATAAAAAGAATGCCTGCTCAGATAACAATCTGAAACAGGCTTCTTTTGTTTTAGAAAACAGTTTACTGTACAGTTAAATAGCTTAAATTATGGTTGATTGTATAATGAACTTGAACAGTTAATCAAAAATAAAAATCCATAGTG
>JBJDWY010000065.1:0-14344 GCA_051866255.1 Anaerovibrio sp.
CTGCACTAATCACTAAAACTTACATATATCGCCAAAGTAACGATCAACCACTACGGCAAACTGAACTTTATTTCATCAATCTGTGTTCCATCCGCCATATAACATTTAATATTAAGGTTATCAGCAGATGCCTCCATAGTCAGGTAGTTGCCATTTTCCGGCTGTGGCGCAGTCACCCTGTCCAGTGCATGGTCAATCCAGAGATTGGGATAGCGCACATCACCGGCCACCCCTGTCAGGATGTACACAGGCCCTTTATCTGCACTGTCACGCTGGAAAAGATGCCCCCTGTTTCTATAGGTATGCAGATGGGCAGTCAGCACGGCATCCACATTAAATTCCTCAAAGACAGGCATAAAGGCAATACCTTCCTCCGAAAAGCCTTCCAGCCGTTCCGGCCTGTTATGAATCCTGTACTGCAGCACATCCCGGTGCATCAGGACCACTTTCCAAGGCTTATCGGAGCTGCTCAGATCCTGCCTGAGCCACGCCATCTGCTCTGCCAGCAAATCCTGCTGAAAAGCCTCCAGCTCATAGTCCGAAGTACACAGCACCACAAAATGCACTGCCCCATAGTCAAAGGAATAATAATACCTGTCATATTTGCTGCTGCCATTGGCAGGTGTCTGAAAATACCCCAGATAAGCAGAAGGCAGGCGCATCTGCCAGTTCTTGTCATAGCACTCGTGATTCCCCATCACAGGCGCAAAGGCACTCTGGCTGATGATATTGTCCAGCCCCCGGAACCAGGCACGCCACTGGCTGCTGTCCTCCCCATTATCCACCAGGTCACCCATGTTCACCACCAGCTCTGCCCCCTGATTGCGCTCCCAGGCTCCCTGTGCCAGCTTCTGCCAGCCGCTATAATCCGCCGACTGGGAGTCAGGAAAAATCAGCATCTTAAAAGGCTGATCTGCACTATCCGTCTTCAGCCTGTGCCAATCGCTGCGGCTGTCCCTGTCAATAACGGCATACTCGTACTCCGTCCCCGGCTTCAGCTTGTCCAGCAAAGCCGTGTACTGATAATTCTCACTGCCATCGTCCGCCCAGAAATCCTGCACCGCATCATAGCGAAGCTCCCCTTCTGACCAGCCTGCCAGCCGCACCACCACCTGCGGTGCCTCCATAGGGCTTGCCGACTGCCACATGATGCGCCTTTGGGTGCTGTTATCCTCCGTCACCAGCTGGCGCAAATTCTGCACCTGCCTATCCTGCAAAAGGGCATAAAGCTGATTGCTGGCCGCCCTGTGCAGCCGCGTCTGAGGCAGAAAATACATGCCAATCCCCAGCAGAATAAGCACCAGCGGTATTATCGTCCGCAGGCTGCACAAATGCCTAACCATATTTTTCAAGAAATTATTATGCAATGTCTTGTTTTGACTGCGCTCATCTGCCATAAACCAACCTCCACGCTTCATACTCTGCTCCATAACCTATTTTCTAAAATAACTGCCACAAATTTCACAAAAATCTCATTCCTGCCGCAGCCCGGCCTGCTTAATATAAGCCAAAAAGGCACTGGCCACCCCGAAGGACATGCCGTATTTCCGCCAGGCCAGCACTGTATTGGTGGTAATGACAGGGTTAAACGGACGAAAGACCACCCGCTCCTGGTTCAGATAGCTTACCGCCCCGTCGATGGTCAGGCAGCCCCAGTCACTATTTTCCACCAACGGCAGGGCATTATCCAGCAGATTCACATAGCCGCGGATATTCATTTTGGCCTGCTCCCCCAGAAGATAGCTGATTTCATTAAAAATTGCCTGCCTGCCCGTTGCCAAAAGCTCAATCCCATTCAGCTCCTGCACAGAAATACTCGCCTGTTTTGCCAATGGATGGCTGGCGGAAAGCAGCAGCCCCCATTTATCCTTGGTGCGCAGGCGGAAATACTCATACCTGCTCACATCAATGGGCTCCATCATAATGGCAAAATCCAAAAGTCCCTTATCCAGCATTGATTTCAGCCTGTCAGCAGTAGCCGTGTGGATTTCATAAGTCACCTTGGGATACTGCCGGGAAAAGCCCTGCAAGGCACGGAACACCTCGTTGGATGCACTGTAAATGCCGCTACCGATAGCCAGCCTCCCCATGATATCCGACTGGGAGGAAAAATCCCGCTCCAGCATATCCATCAAGCTGTCAATCTCCATGGCCCGCAGTTTCAGGTGGACGCCTGCCTCCGTCAGCGTAATCTTATTTGTCCTGTTAAAAAGCTGTACCCCCAGCTCATCCTCCAGCAGCATCATCTGCCGGGACAAGGTCGGCTGAGTAATATGCAGGGCATCTGCCGCCCTGGAAATGCTTTCCTCCCTTGCCACCGCCAAAAAATACCGCAATACCCGTATATCCAAGCCATCCCCCTCTTTCCTTGCATAAAATAAGCCCCGCTTACATAAGCTAAGCCCCTAGTCACTTATCTTATGCAAAAATCATCTCAAAAGCAACTATATTTTGTTCATTATTTATTTCAGGCTGTCCAGCCATGCCCCGATTTCACCGGCACCCACGGAAGGAGAAAACAGCCTGCCCTGCTTCCACTTTGCCTGCGGGGTACACCTGGCCTGCAATTCCTCCACGCTGCCGCCTATGCTGCTGCCGCCGGAGGTAGCAAAAGGAACCACTGTCTTTCCTGCCAAATCGCTTTCCTCAATAAACGTATATATAATCATAGGAGCCTTGCCCCACCAGATAGGGTATCCCAAATACACCGTATCATACGTGGACATATCCGGTGCCGGTTCTGCCATAGCAGGACGGCTAGTATTGTCCCGCTGTTCCTGATTTGCCCGGCAGTTATCGTTATTGTAGTTCAGGTCAGCTGCCGTGTATGGCTGTGCCGCCTTAATTTCAAACATATCTGCACCGGCTGCCTGGGCAATCGTCTTTGCCACCTGGGCCGTATTGCCGGTGGCACTGAAATATACCACCAATGATTTGCTGCCTGTTCCTGCCATATTATCTTCCTCCTGTACTTCTGCTACCGGCTGGGCCGCCGCCCTTTTTTCACCATCAGCAGCTGAATTATTTTCGCTGCCGCAGGCCATGCACAAAAGCGACAGCAGCCCCATGCCGATTAATAACAATGCTCTCAACATTTTCCTTGCCTCCCACATCCCGGATACCGCGGCCTGCCATATCTGTATTATCTGCATTATTTGTCATATATGACAAATTTATCAAATCTGCCACATCCGCCATATCCTTTATATCCGGCTATTTTCTATTTCATAACCGCCAAAAACCTTAAAGGCTGGCCCCCATGCGATAGGCCTGCTCCCCGAAAGAGGATTTTTCCACCAGCGACCTGGAACCGCAGCCTATGCCCAGCACCTGCCCCACATCTGTCCAATCCATGTACCGCACCAGCGTAGCATAATGCTCGGATAATGCCGTCATGGTCCAGTCTGCGCTGTTGTAGGCAGTAGCAATCAGCATGGACTTTTTGCCATGCAGCATGCCAGTACGGGAATAAAACCTGTCAATGACGGTCTTCAGCTGGGCTGACATGCCATAATAATAAAGCGGTGTCACCAGCACAATCATATCTGCCGACAAAAGCTCCGGCATCAGCCTGTTCTCAATGGCATCGCTGAATACGCAAGGGCCATCCATGTGGCAGATATCACAGCCGCGGCAGGGATGGGTTTCCTCGTTGGCCGCATCAAAAGTAAATACCTGATGACCGGCACTGACTGCCCCTGCCGTAAACCTGTCCGACAGATAAATAGAGGTTGACTCATCCTTTGCATGAGGACTGCTGTTAATTACTACGATTTTCATTTTATTGCCTCCCGAAACACTATTTTTCTGCACTTCTTCACCTGCGGCACCTGCACTGGAGCCCAAAATGCCGCAGCCACTGAGGAAAAAAGTCATCATCCCCAGACCGCTCCAGCGCACAAACTCACGCCTGTTCATCAAACTCCCCCTTCATTTGCAAAAATCATGATGTTTATCAGCTTTGCTATATTTGCTATATTTGCTACATCTACCATATCTACCATATCTGCTGCATTCTTATCGCACCTTTGCCTAGCTTTCCTGCGGCCAGCTGCCTGACCATGCTCCCTGCCAGAAAATACATGCCGAATATGCCCAGGAGCAGCAGGAAATACAGCATTCCCGGCAGCTGCAGCGCATCAGTATGAAAGACATGCTTCATCATCAGGCGGCTGCCCAGCTGATTGCTGACGGAGCCAAAAATCCCCAGCAGCAGAACCACTGCGGCCAATGCGTATTCCTGCCAGCGGCGGATTGTACCCCACAGCCTGCGGCGGATGCTCTCATAGTGCAGCCCCGTATGGACAGCAGCCAGCAGCATAAACCAGTAGCAGGCAGACACATGGAGCTGATGCAGGGTAATATTCATGCGCAGCTCCAGGGGAATTATCTCCCTGAAAAGATAACCTGACACCAGGATGCCGCTGACAATCACCACCACAAAGGATGCCAGCAGCAACACATTCAGCAGGCTGGAAAAAATCCCCAGGCCGCTGTTTGCCGTCCTGCCCCTGCCCAGCATTTTCCACCAGCCCCTGTAGCTGTAGATATGACGGGCAAAAGGCAGCACCAGCATAACCCCCATTACCTCATGCCAGCTGACAGGCATATAGTGAAACGCCATGCAGAGCATCAGAAGCATAAAGAATACCAGATTATTCATCTACCGCCCATACCTCCTTCGCCAGATTGAACACCGCCCATGCCTTTGGCCAGCCTGCATAAAATGCCACATGGGTAATCACTGCCGCTATCTCCTTCCGGGTGACACCATGATTTTTGGCATTTTCCAGATGATATTTCAGGGAAGAATCCGTTACGCCGGAGGCCATCAGGGCCACCACCGTAATCATGCTCCTGGTCTTCAAGTCAATATCCTCGTTGTTCCAGTTCTCCCCGAACAGCACATCATCGTTATAATGAGCAAACTCCGGTGCAAATTCCCCCAGGGCATTCCTGCCTGCCGTCTGTACAATCTTCTTCATGGCCATACCTCCATCACTATCAATCTTATCCACATCTGCCGCCCAGGCACAGTTGCTGACGGCCAGCACAGCCGTTGCCGCCACCAGGGCTAAAGCTCTTTTCCACTGCATTCCTGTCACCTCCTGATTTCCGAATGCAATTTTATTGTACGCAATCTGAGATCTATTATCCAATACCTATATCAAATATTTAATTATGCCTAAAAAGCATATTCAATTTATAGCAGCATTATGTGGCAATATAGCCTTAGTTTATATTTTCCTGGCAAATAACTTCCCTAAACACAATAATTGTTTATTGACAAATTTATCAGTAAATAATACAATATTTTTATCAATCAATCTTTCTGAGAGGTGATATTATGGTTACTGACAATTTGCGTAGTATTATCGAAAACACCGTGCCCATTTCCAATTTCAACAAAGGCATGGCTGGCAAGATTTTTGCAGATGTCCGCAGCAATGGTTCAAAAATAGTTATAAAAAACAATCTCCCTGAATGTGTGCTCATGTCCCCGGAACAATACATAGAGCTTATGGACAGAATTGAAGATATGCAACTTATGCTGCTGGCACAAAAGCGTATGGCCAATGATACTGCGAAGAAACTTCATTCCGCCGATGCGGTAATGAAAGAATTTAATATCACTGATAGCGATTTAGACGGCTGGGAGGATATTGAAATCGAATGAGCTGGCAGGTATTTTTTACTGATGATGCAAAACAGGATTTTGCAAAACTTGATGGCTCACACAAAATACTTGTACAAAAAGCCATCAAAAAAGTTAGCCAAAATCCAGTGTCTATCCACGAAGGCGGCTATGGAAAACCTCTTGGCAACAAAAACGGGACATTGCTTGCCGGGCTTTTCAAAATCAAGCTAAAGGCAGCCGGTATACGCATCGTGTACGACCTAATAAATGACATCAATGGCATGCGAATTATCATCATAGGTGTTCGTGCCGATGGGGAGGTATATAAGTCGGCAGCCAAAAGGCTTAATGACATGAAAAAATAAATTACTCCGTAAAAAACTCCCTGCCAGCTTCATTACCACGAAGTTGGCAGGGAGTGCTTTTGTCATAAAATTTTCACGCCATCAATCAAGGCGCTTGGCAATATATTCCCAGGTTTCCGTCTTGAAGAAACATTCCTCCACATTGGCTTCCATTTCCTGATACCGCTGATAAGGGATGCTGAAAGACAAGATATCCTTGTCAATGACCTTGCGAGCAGACAAGTCCGTAAGCCCTATGTAGCAGGTGCGCTGTCCCTGCTCATAAGCATCCAGGCCGTAGAGCACGCTCTGGGTACAGCCTGCGCCAAAGTGCAGCTTTACATTATCCTGATTTGGCGTATCGTAGTTGGCAAGCCCCACCAGGGCCGACAGCCTGTCAGGATTGACCAAAAACACCACCAGCTCCGGCTGCTCATCCTCAGCCCCTACCTCATCTAAAGGACGGAATACCACATATTTTTTCTTTGGCACCACTGGAATATTGTCCATAAATTCCAGTGCCAGCTCCGGGCTCTGCTTGTACCACTCCCCCGGTCGCGGTATGCCCTCGCCTGTAGAAATAAACTTTTCGATGAAACCATGAGGATAAGGTTCCAGCCCCAATCCGGCCTTGCCGCCAATACATTCCACCCGTTCACGGCAAAAGGCCGCAGTGCGCCCCTTCTTTGCCACCGTGTTCAGCATGGCAACCACGCAGCCCCATACCCCTTCCCGGAACTGCATGGCCCCCTCCGGCAACGTATCCGAGCGATACACCGCCACCGGATGATTTTTCAGCCTCAGTGCCTTTGCAAGCTTGCTCTCCATAAAAATTCCCCCTCTCAAAATATACTACCGGCTGCAGGAATATTGCTTCTGCTCTTCACGCACCACATACTCCTGCAAAGCCGTTTCCACCAAGCCATTTAAAGATATTTCTTTTTCAACAGCATACATGGCTATCTTCCTGTGCAATTCCTGACCTATGCGGACATTAAAGCTGCCTTTGTATGCCCGCTCAGGCAACCTGCCACTTTCCTCGCACCATGCTAAATATTCATCAACAGCCTGATGAAAGGAACTGAGCAAGGAAACAGCATCTTCTCCCTCATAAGAAATCAACGCCCTTATCCCCATTACCTTGCCGAAGAAAATACCATCTTCCTCTGAAAATTCCACACTGCCAATGTAATCCTTATATTTCATAGTATTGTTCAAATTAATCCCTCCCCCTGCAAAAAATCCACCAGCTGCCTGACCTGATATACAAGCAGTTCCTTGCGCGGATGCGGTTTATGCAATAAAATTGGCGGACGTTTTTCGTGTACAAAAATAACCCTGGAACCACTGGTTTTTCCCTTATCTTTCTGTATATAGCCAAAGCCACTCAATAAGCGTACAACTTCATCAAATGTCAAATCTTTCGGCAAGCCTTTCACACGTTCTATGAGCTTTTCATTTTTCCCCACACCGTCACCCCCTATATTATTTATTTTACACCAACTGTAGCAGTATAGCAACTATTTATAGTTGCATATAGAATAAAATCATAATCTAGCATTCATATTGGCAAATATATTGCTTGCAATTCTGCTGATTTCAAAGTACAATTTATATACAGAACAACACAGCATATCGCTGATTTATAAAGGAGCATTTATTATGGGTATTTTTGACAGATTTTTACCAAAGAAAAAACAGCCTGAGGTGAAGAACACCATCCCTCAGGAAAAGGCAAACATCAAGAAAACTTTTGGTGTGTACTGCAACAAGCATCACAGCACCAAGGGCGAGAAGCTCTGCCCGAAGTGCACCGCGCTTCTTGCCACGGTCATGACCAAAATCAACCGCTGTCCGTATGGCATCACCAAGCCAATCTGCGACCGCTGCGAGCAGCAGTGCTTCGGCAAGGCTCAGAACGCTGAATTCATGAAGATTATGACCTCCTCCAGCAAGGGCATGTTCCTGAAGCATCCAATGATGACCATGAAGCACAAGATGGCCAGCCTCAGCGTGGACTACGCAAAGCGGGAGCAGGAAAAACGCCAGGCGGAAAAGGCCGCCGCCAAGAAGAAGAACGCCGAAGCAAAAGCAAAGGCCAAAGAGGAAGGCAAGAAGGAAAAATAATCGCCTTCCATCCATAAGAAGGCAGCCAATAAGCGAATAAACATACAGAATAAATAAACAAAAAAGCAAGCAGCCGGTTCAGGGCATATCTCCATGCCCCGGACCAGCTGCTTTATTTTACACAATTTTCATTTGCACTATTTCTGGTTACACAAATCCCACCAAAACAAAATTGTCAAAAAATCCCCAGGTCATCATCTATGGCAATATCAATCTTCATAGGCCGCCTGGCAATTTCCATGCCAGAATCAATATTCGTAATGGTCAGATAATATTGCTTGCCTGTATCATACGGCTGATTTTTCAGCATAAACTGCAATCTGAAAAAACGTTTATTGGTTTCCGGCTCCCGGCTGTCAGCCACATAGATATTCTCGTTGCTGATGGCAGCACCTGCCTCATCCACAAAACAAATTTTATAAGATGTTTCCTTGATGACATCACTGACAGGCTCCGCCTGGAAAAACTCCACTGTCACCTTGCGGCTGGAAATGGTATTCATCAGGCTGAGCACAGATATACGCGCCACAGTGGTTTCCAGGTGATATTTTTCCAGCTTGACATCCAGCACCGGCAGCAGCATTTCCTGCGGGGATGAACCACCATGCACATAATTATAGCTTCCCCCCTTGGCCTTGAAGACATTACCGGCAGAGGGCAAGGAAATATACCTGCCATCAGCAATATTCAGCACCTCTCCCAGCTTGACACTATAAATCCCCACATCATCCAACGGAGACTCAGACACTATATATCTCTTTTTTACAATAGTGTTATCTCCCCCGCTATCAATCTTGCCCTCCTCCGTAACCTTATCCCGCTTGTAGATAAAGCCGTGGTCAGAGGTGACAATAAAATGCAAGGTATTGGCATAATTGTACAGCTTCCGAATCAGGTCAACGATTTCATCAACTGCCCTCTGGCAGCTGGCAAACACGCTATTATCGCTATGCTCCCCGGCATTGTCAATCTGGTCATGGTAAACATACACCACCTGTTTGCCGGTGAATATCTCCCTCAGCTGGCCGCGGTTCATGGTCATCAGCTCAGCTGCCTGCACACAGGCACTAGCCGCCACATGCTTCTGCAAAATCTTTGCCCTGGCAGCCAAATCATTGGTGCGCTCACCATCAGCCAGCACTGCCCCCGACTCCAAAAGCTCCAGATACCTGTGAGGCAAAAGGGAGGCCATCCCCATCTGGGTATATGACGGCAACGTGCCCAGCATACAATCCAGCTTCACCTTTGCCTTTGCTTCATCACTGAGCCTTTCATACAGCTGGCGCCCTACCTCGTATCTCATGCCATCCGAAATAATAACAACCGTCCTGTCCCCAGAGCTGGCAACATAATCCCGGAAAAAATCCCGCTGGCGCGGCATTGTCCTCATGGCTCCCGGTTCCGCCACAGCCTTGCTCCAGGCCGGCAATAACCGCCCCAGATACTGATTGGTGTATATATTCTCCACCAGGCTTCGCAGCTGGGCGAATTTATCCATACACTCCGCCTTGTCGTAGGCCATATAAAACATGCGATAGCAAAAATCCACATGGCAGCTGCGCTCACGATACTCAGCTGCCATCTCCGGCAACGTTCCGCCACAGCTAAAATGCGCCGCCCCAATCACATCATAAGCATAATACAAAGCATCATACCTGCTGGCAAACTCCTTGCCAAAGTGCCGCTTAATCCGCCTCTGGCAAATCTCCCGCAGCCCCATGCCGTTCAGTTTTGCCCCCAGGTCCTCATTGAGCAGGCGATCTATGATCCACTCCAGCAGCAGCACATCAATATACCTGAAAATATCCGCCTCCAGCAATTTCTCCACAGGCACATCCCGGAGGACATTTTCCAGCCTGGCACTATTAGCAATATCATCGGATATGCTGTCAAACATAGCCTGATGCTGGACATTGTTCATCAGCCTGTCCACAAAAGTCATAATATTGCCTGACTTGCCGGACACAAAATTTTTCCAGATAGCTGGCGGCTCATCACCTAGATAATGGCACACATAGGTAATCAGCAGCGTAGCCAGCAGCCTTTTCAGGCTGGGACTGCTGTCAAGATAGCCAAAATGCTGCTGAGTATGCAGCCAGAATTTGTCCAAAAGCTGATACTTCTTCAGCTCCCCCAGGAGCCTGTTATCGCCCTCAGCAGCATCCTCGTGGAGTATCTGCAGCAGCAATTCATCATAGGAACAGCTTTTTACCCTGCACAAGGCACACATGATGCCCAAGCAAAAGCTGCTTTCAGTATATTCACCTATATTCAAGGCCAAAAATCTCTGCACCCGTTCCTTGCTGGCAAAAAACTTCACATTTTTTTGCACCAGCGGCTTCAGGGCCTCATCCATGCCCAGCTCCTGCACCAAAAGCGATGCCCTGTCCGCATAAAAACGCTTGCTATAGAGCAGCATATCCTCCAAATGATTTTCTTCTGCCACCGGCTTGGGAAAAGGAGCATACAGCAAATAATGGCTGTCCCTGTCTTCCCGCTCCAGCAGCCTTTTGACAGCAAACTGGTTTCCCCCGGTCAGCCTGAGCTTTTTTACGCCGCCCAAATCAAGGTTATCCACATCTTCTGCAAAATAACCTTCATCATCATACCAAAATACGATATGCCTTCTTTGGCTGTCATATTCCCCCTGCAGCTTCTCCTGTATCTGCTTCAAATTCAATGTGTTCTCTGCCATAAACTCTCCCATGCCTGCCAGCATTATCCGCAATTGCGATACCATATTATATTACGGCTGTTTAACAAAAGTGCTACCTAGTTTTCCAGGTAGCACTGATTAATAACGTAGATTTAATGCACACAATGCAAAGAAGCAGCCAATTCATTTACCTGCTCTAATGTAAGGTCAGTATATTTAGTTATCATCTCTGCCGACATGCCATCTTTTAGCATCCCTATTGCAGTTTTTTGATTTGCCTGACTGAGACCTTGACTGAGGCCTTTATCAAATCCAATATTTTCATGTTCCATCATAGTCTGCATGTAAGTCATATAGCTCACTTCCTCTCCTGTGTCATTCCTGAGTTCCTGAACCCTTTCATCTAGTTGGCGTGTATAATCATCTGTCACCGCCCCGGTAGATATATAATCTATCAGGTTAGCAAGTTCCCTGCTTATCCTGTGCCTGTCCCCCTCCGTATTTACAAACACACGGGTTACGCCATCGTCCAGCACAAGGCTGTGGTCTTCGTTACAAATGGCATTGAAGGTATATTTCGCCAATCCCTTGCCAAACGGATCAAAAGTACAGATGAAGATAACATAAGATTTCCTCAACTTACTATATGGCTCATCTTTTTTCAGGGCTCCATTATCCATGAGAGATACATAGTACCTGCTTCTCTTGCCGAGAAACTTCTTATAGCTGTTATCCATCTGCATCTCTATGTCATATGCCACACCATCTTCATCAACAACGAATAAATCCAGGCGAATCCCTTTCGTCCTTAATTTTGCCTCAAAGCTCTTTTCTGGTTCTACATAAGACAGCGACTTTATTTTTATGCCAAGTATTCTCTCAATAAGGGGTTTACATAAGTTGTTTTTCTCCATGACGAGCCTGAACATATAACTATTTTTAAGCGTCATCTTATTCCACTTAGTTATATCTTTTATGCTCATAACAGCTCACTTCCTTGCATTTTCATATTTAATTGTGTACATATGTATTATATCATAAATTCAAGATACATTCAATTCAAATGAACAGATACCATATCACACTACCTCTGTTTTTTGCCGATGGCAACCACCTGCTCCACCGGTATCTTAACAACCTCAGCGATAACATCAGGACGGATATTTTCATCCAACATATTTTGTATTATTTCTTTTCTTTCTTCATTTCGTCCCTGGCTACACCCCTCTGCATGGGCTTTTGACCGAATATTTTCACGTTCCAAATTCCATACATATTCCTGATCAAATAATGTCAGCATGATACGTTCTACCTGCTACTAAAAATATAGACAAAAGTGTATATTTCTTAGAAAAGTTCCTTGTTCATCGTGTTCGTCCTCGCTGTCCCGAAAGACAAGCTACTGACGTTTGTATAACACTCCAAAGGCGTAAATTCCCGACTAGCCATCGGTACATATATCGGAACTTTTGTTGTTAAGCTATCCGATATTCTCCAGCATCTCGTAAATTCAGCGAAGCATTGTAATCCCTATCCGCAGTGTAGCCACATTTCGGGCAAACATATACTCTGTCTTTGAGTTTCAGACCTTTATGTATATATCCGCAAGCATGACAAGTTTTAGAACTGGGATAAAATCTATCTACCTCACGAAATTCAATACCAATCATTTCAGCCTTACGTTTCAGCTTAGCTAATAGGTGATTAAATCTCTGTGCCGCTATAGCTTTTGCCAGATGCCGATTCTTCATCATGCCTTTAACATTCAAATCTTCCACCGTGATAAAGCGTGGCTTTTGCTTTACTACTTCGTGAACGGTTTTGTTTTCGTAATCCTCACGGATTCTTGTTATACGCTGATGAAGTTTCTGTACCTTTAACTTTTGCTTATCTATGTTTGCAGAGGAAGTAGCAGTTCTACCACCTTTCTTTTTTCTAAACTCATACTTACGGCTAAGGCGCCTCTGCCCTCTCCGAAGCCGCTTTTCCAGTCCTTTGACCTTTGAACTCTTATTGATATTCCTAAAGACTTTACCATCACTGACAATAGCAAGGTCTTTTACCCCTAAATCAATGCCGATTCCTTTTGTCTGCATGGCGTAACACGACTCCAAATCTTTGTTGTGTTTTGATTTTTCGTCAATATCCACCACTACAGAAACATAAAAACGGCCAGTAACATAGGAAACAGTGCCATTTATCGCCACTAACCCTACAGGCAAGTAACCATATTCTTTCAGCTTGACCTGCTTCAAAGTCGGTATCATCAACTTGTGTCTCCATATCTTCCAGTCGCCTTTATTATTGCGTGGAAAATACAGTTTGACATCCTGATTAGCCTTCTTTTTGAAATTCGGAAATCCTGATACACCAGCAAAGAACCGCCTAAATGCCTGTTCAGCATTCACTAAGGCTTTCTTGCGAGCCTTTGACCCACACTGGTCAATCCACGGCAATTCCTTTTTTAGTTTGTGATTAACGTACTTGTCGAAATCGTTGGCAGTGACAAAATGCTTCTGTTTTTTGTCAAGCAATCCTCGTTGATACATCTTATACAAACGGCGGTTATAGGCAATGTACTGATTATATAGGAATCTCGCCACGCCGATAGAACGAATTATTTTAAATTTCTGCTCTTCATTCGGGGATATCTCCGTTTTGAACGCCTTTAGCAATAGTCTCATCCCCTTCAATCTGTTTTTTGTATTTCCGTAGACCATACAGTCTGCAAGAAAATACATGAAGTATACTTACTATGTCCTGCACAAGTTCTTCATGCGGAGATAATTTCTCATTTTTTACGACAACTATCTCTACATTGAATTTATTACAGAATTTCTCAAACCAGTCGAAGCCAAATCGAACAAATCTGTCCTTGTGTGATACAAGAATCATTTTGACCTTATTTTCCATGACCTCATTTAAAAGCTGATTCCATTTTTTGCGGTTATAGTTTAGGCCGCTTCCGTAATCTCGGATAATATCATCAGCTATAAGTCCTTTGGCATTAACATATTGCTGAAGAAAGTCAACTTGATTCTCTAAGTCATCTGTTTGATTACGAGTTGAAACCCTAGTATAAATGACTATTTTTCGAGAATCGGCATCTTTGCCAATGCCTTTGAACTGTAAATACTGGTCGTAAGTATAGTACCTCCGATTTGTAGGGGTTCTGTTTGCTACGAGCGTTTTCTCCCTGTCCCAGCGTTGAAGCGTCTTAACAGAAACATTAAGCAATTCGGCAAATTCTTTAGGCTTATAATTTGTGATATTTGATGTATTCATGGCTTTAATCCTCCATGAACACATTATATCACTAATAGGCACTTTTGTCTATATAATTAGTTACTTAAAACTCTCTCCTTTTTCCGCTCGGTCAAACATTCTTTCAGCAAATTCCTGTCACAGCATATCCTGATGATTTCCTCAGCTGCTTCCGGCGTTCTGCCATGCAGGGCTTAGTACATCTGATACAGATATTTCTTGATGGAAAAAATATCCCGAAACACCTTATCCTTCCCGGCAAATTTCAGTTTGTCGTAGTGCTTGATCGTTACTTTGGCGATATATGTAAGTTTT
>JBJDWY010000066.1:0-14043 GCA_051866255.1 Anaerovibrio sp.
CTCGTCGGGCTCATAACCCGAAGGTCAGAGGTTCGAGTCCTCTTCCCGCAACCAATTTGCTTCAAGTGCTGATATAGCTCAGTAGGTAGAGCGCATCCTTGGTAAGGATGAGGTCACCAGTTCAACTCTGGTTATCAGCTCCATTATATGGCTGCGTAGCTCAGCTGGCTAGAGCATTCGGTTCATACCCGGAGTGTCAGGAGTTCAAGTCTCTTCGCAGCCACCATCTTTGTAATTTAACCCCTTGCTTATGAGGGGTTTTATTATGTCGATAAATAAAAATCAGGATTGTAGTTATGTAATTATCTAGTAATCTAGGAAATTAGTTATTTGGTAATTATTTACACACTGAATTATTGACATGTTTATTTATTTGTGATAAATTATATCAGTGACATTTTGTGATGTCCAAATATCTAATCAGTAAGGAGTGCATAAGATGCGCAATGCAGTTACGTTGGCCTGCACCGAGTGCAAGAGTCGCAACTATCAGACCAACAAGAACAAGAAGAACGATCCTGATAGAATCGAATTCAACAAGTATTGCAAGTTCTGCAAGAAGCACACTCTGCATAAGGAGACTAAGTAATTAGTTTCGTAGTTTGTGGCGGGTTTGCAGTATAAGACAGGATGTGAAGCAATGGCGGAAACAAAAACGTCAGGAGCTCAGCCGAAGTCTTCAGGCTTTAACCCTGTGCAGTTTTTGCGTGAAGTCTCTGCTGAGATGAAGAAGGTGTCCTGGTCCACCAGGCAGGAGCTGGCAAAGTACACGGTAGTGGTAAGCATTACGGTTGTGATTGTCTGTGCCCTCATCTGGATTTGTGACGGCTTCTTCACAAGATTGTTTAATCTCATTGTAAGGTAAGGACTGGAGGGTGCGTCTGGGATGTCAGAAAACGAATCAGCTAGACATTGGTATGTAGTTCATACCTATTCCGGTTACGAAAACAAGGTCAAGGCCAATCTTGAGCAGAAGGTTCAGTCCATGGGACTGGAAAATGAGATTTTCGAGGTCATCATTCCTGTAAAGGATGAGATTGAGAAAAAAGATGGCGTTGAAAAAGTAACCCAGAGGAAGATTTTCCCAGGCTATGTTCTGGTGAATATGATTGTCAATGAAAAGACCTGGTACGATGTCCGCAATACTGACGGCGTAACCGGTTTCGTTGGCTCAGGAACCAAGCCAATTCCTCTGACTGAAGATGAGGTAGACAACATTCTGAAGGAAATGGGCATTGAGAAAGCCAAGGTTAAGCTTGACATTGATGTTGAGGTTGGCGAGACAGTGAAAATCTGCTCCGGCCCATTTGAAAATTTCGCAGCAAAAGTTATCTCTATCAACGAGGAGAAGGGCAAAATCAAGGCTCTTGTTGATATGTTTGGTAGGGAGACTAATGTTGAACTTGACTTCGATCAAGTTGAAAAAGATTAATCCCATTTAAGGAGGTGGATTTAAGATGGCAAAGAAAGTCGCTAAGATGGTAAAATTACAGGTTCAGGCTGGCAAAGCTACTCCAGCTCCTCCAGTAGGTCCTGCACTTGGTCAGGCTGGTGTAAACATCATGGCATTTGTTAAGGAGTTCAATGAGAGGACTGCTAAGCAGGTTGGCCTGATTATTCCAGTAGAAATCACTGTATTTGAGGATAGGTCCTTCACCTTTATCACCAAGACTCCTCCGGCTGCTGTACTTCTGAAGAAGGCTGCAGGCATTGAGAAGGCTTCCGGTGAGCCTAACAAGAACAAGGTTGCTAAGCTGCCACGTGCCAAGGCACAGGAGATTGCAGAGAGCAAGATGCAGGATTTGAATGCTGCAAGTGTTGAGGCTGCTACCCGCATGATTGAGGGTACTGCTCGCAGCATGGGTATCGTAATCACTGACTAATTTTTAGTTTTCAGTTTGATTTGCGCATAACCCGTGGGAGGAAATTCCGTTATTACCACGAAGGGAGAAATTTTTCATGGCAAAAGCAGGCAAGAAGTATCAGGACGCTGTAAAGCTGATTGAGACTGGCAAGGTTTATACTGCTGAGGAGGCTGTGGATCTCGTAAAGAAGACTGCAACTGCAAAGTTCGATGAGACTATCGAGCTGCATGTACGTCTGGGCGTTGATCCTAAGTATGCTGACCAGCAGGTTCGCGGTGCAATGGTGCTGCCGCATGGTACTGGTAAGTCCAAGCGCGTATTGGTATTCGCCAAGGGCGCAAAGGTAGAGGAGGCAGAGGCTGCTGGTGCAGACTTCGTTGGCTCCGATGAAATCGTAGCAAAGATTCAGGGCGGCTGGACCGATTTTGATGTAGCTGTTGCTACCCCTGATATGATGGGTACCGTAGGTCGTATTGGTAAGATCCTCGGTCCTCGTGGCTTGATGCCAAACCCTAAGCTGGGTACTGTTACTATGGATCTGGCAAAGGCTATCAGTGAGATTAAGGCTGGTAAGGTTGAGTACCGTACTGATAAGGCTGGTAACATCCATTGCCCTATCGGCAAGGCTTCCTTCGACAACGATAAGCTGGTTGCTAACTTTAACGCACTGATGGATACTTTAATTCGAGTAAAACCGGCTGCTGCAAAAGGTCAGTATATCCGCTCCGTAACTGTCAGCGCAACTATGGGCCCTGGCGTTCCGGTAGCACATGCATAATTAGTTGTGTATTTTGTGCGTAATATTATTTGACATTTTGCGGGCTGTATAATAAAATAGTCTATGGCTGTAGACAGCAGGTAGGGGCGTAAGGCATTGTGCTTTGCAGCACCGTTAATGGAAACGCCTGCCGAGGCCGGATGGTTTAAGCATGAAATACTGCGGCCTCCGGTAAATCAGCCGGAGGCCGTTTTTGCTCGTATAATTTCGAGAGGAGGTGTAATTTCATGGCTGTTACTGAAAAGAAAAAGGCGATTGTCGCTGAATTGAAGGACAAACTCACTGGCTGCAAGGGCGCTGTATTGGTTTCCTACAAGGGACTGACCGTTGCTCAGGACACTGAGCTGCGTGTGGAGCTCCGCAAGGCTGGTGTAAACTACCATGTAGTTAAGAATACAATGACTCGCATTGCTGCTACTGAGGCTGGCATGGAGGAGCTGGTTGCTCATCTGGAGGGCACCACTGCTCTGGCTGTATCCGCTGAGGATGCTGTAGCTCCTGCAAAGGTTATCAGCGAGTTCATCAAGAAGAACAACCTGGCTGAGCAGGGTATCCTGACTGTCAAGGCTGGTATTGTAGAGGGCAAGGTCGTAGGTGCCGACGAGGTAAAGGCTATTGCTTCCCTGCCATCCCGCGAGGTTCTTATTGGCAAGCTGCTGGGCAGCATTCAGGCTCCATTGTCCAACACCGTTGGCGTTATGGGCTCTATGGTTCGCAGCATCGTTACTGTGCTTGATGCTATTCGCAAGCAGAAGGAGGAGCAGGCATCTGCCTAATCCCTTAGCTGCTTAAAATATTTTTGAAGATTAGATTTTGATTATACGGAGGAATTTAAAATGACTAATGAAGAGATCTTAGAGGCAATTGGCAATTTGACTGTACTGGAGCTGTCCGAGCTCGTAAAGGCTGCTGAGGAGAAGTTCGGCGTATCCGCTGCTGCTCCTGTAGCTGTAGCTGCTGCTGCACCTGCTGAGGGTGGCGCTGCTGCTGAGAAGTCCGAGTTTGATGTAATCCTGAAGGATGCTGGCGCAAGCAAGATCAACGTAATCAAGGCTGTTCGCGAGGCTACCGGTCTCGGTCTGAAGGAGGCTAAGGCTTTGGTTGATGGCGCTCCTGCTGCTGTAAAGGAAGGCGTTGCTAAGGCTGAGGCTGAGGATCTGAAGGGCAAGCTTGAGGCTGCTGGTGCAACTGTAGAGCTGAAGTAATTTTTGCTTCAAGCCTGATATTTCCAAAGGGAATTTTGAGACCACTCCTTGTTGGGGTGGTCTTTTATTTTACATAAAAAATCATTGACAAGTTTATATATTAAATGATAAAATAAATAGCTACTAAAGAGAAAATAATTCGTACATCGTCAAATGGAGTCATCAGGAGGAAAGGCGGGGTCTTAACCTTCTGGCAGTGCGCCGTGTGGTTTTAGCCCATGAAGGGGTGCTGTGATTCCGTTCTGTTTTAATGTGCGGATTTTTGCTATTTTTCAGTTGTTTTAGTTGTTGCAGTTGTTTTCAGTATTTTTTGCTAAGGAGTGAAGAACTTAATGTTTCATCCTGTGCCCGTGGGCAAAAGAACCAGGTATAGCTATGCAAAGATTAAAGAAGTCATGGAAATGCCACACTTGCTGGATATTCAGAGAAAGTCCTACGAGTGGTTTATCGGTGACTGGGAAAATAACACCAAGGGCGAGGGCCTGATGGAGATTTTCCAGGATATTTCGCCAATCTCAGACTTTCAGGGCAAGGTGAGCCTGTCCCTGCTGGATTATGAGCTGGGTGAGCCGAAATACAGCCTGGATGAGAGCAAGGAGCGGGATGCTACTTATGCAGCACCGCTGCGGGTAAAGGTTCGTCTCCTGGACAGGACTACCGGTATTTTCCAGGATTCCGAGGTATTCATGGGTGATTTCCCTCTGATGACTGCCTCCGGCACCTTTATCATCAATGGTGCAGAGCGTGTTATCGTCAGCCAGCTGGTGCGTTCTCCTGGTGCATACTATGGTGTTACCCGTGACCAGTCAGGTAAGCACCTGTTCAACTCCACTGTTATCCCGAACCGTGGTGCCTGGATTGAGCTGGAAACTGATGCCAACGATGTTATTTCTGTTCGTATCGACCGTACCAGAAAGCTGCCTGTAACTGTGTTCCTCCGTGCCTTGAACTACATCAATGAGCAGGAGAAGCTGCGTCAGGCAGAGCTGGCTACTGATGGTGTATCCACTATGCAGGGGCGCAATGATGACCATCTCCGCGTGGGCCTGACCAATCTGGTCTTTGGCAGCAGCGAGGAGATTTTGGCGCTGTTTGACAATGATGATGCCATTCGTGCTACCCTGGAGCGCGACAATACTACCACTGGTGCAGAGGCATTGGAGGAGATTTATCGCCGTATCCGTCCGGGTGAGCCGTTTAACGTTGATAATGCCCATCAGATGCTCCGCAGCCTGTTCTTTGATGCCAAGCGTTATGATTTGGCAACGGTAGGCCGCTACAAGCTCACCAAGAAGCTGGGCTGGAAGCGCCGCATTCAGGGACAGATTCTGGCAGAGCCGCTGACTGACAAGGAAACCGGTGAGATCATCGTGCCGGCTGATGTATTGCTGGATGCTGATATGCTGGAGGATATTACCGTTGAGCAGGAGCAGGCTATTTTTGGCGAAGGCAATGCCATTGTCATTAATGTAAAGCGCAATGACGAGGGTGAAACCTTGCAGATGATCTGTTCCCCTACTTTGGAGTATCGTCAGCGCACTATTTCCATCAATGACATTCTGGCTTCTATCAGCTACATGCTGAACATGATGCATGGCATTGGCCGCAAGGATGATATTGACCATCTGGGCAACCGCCGCGTGCGTTCCGTGGGCGAGCTCCTGCAGAACCAGTTCCGCATCGGTCTTTCCCGTATGGAGCGCGTGGTGAAGGAGCGCATGTCCATGCAGGAGGATGTAAGCAATCCATCCAACCTGATTAATATCCGTCCTGTTGTGGCAGCTATCAAGGAGTTCTTTGGTTCCTCCCAGCTGTCCCAGTTCATGGACCAGCACAACCCTCTGGCAGAGCTGACTCACAAGCGCCGTCTCTCCGCCCTTGGCCCTGGCGGTCTCTCCCGTGAGCGTGCAGGCTTCGAGGTGCGTGACGTACATAACTCCCACTATGGCCGCATGTGTCCGATTGAGACTCCGGAAGGTCCTAACATCGGTTTGATTGGTTCCCTGTCCAACTATGCCCGGATTAATCGCTTCGGCTTTATGGAAACTCCGTATCGCCGCGTGGACAAGACCAACATGCGTGTTACTGACGAGGTAAAGTATATTACTGCTGACGAGGAGGACAGCCTGATTATTGCCCAGGCCAATGAGCCTCTTGATGATAATGACTGGTTCGTAAATGAGCGCGTAGTTGCCCGTATTCACGAGGAAACCACCGAGGTTCGCCGTGAAAAGGTAGACTACATGGACGTATCACCAAAGCAGGTGGTATCCATTGCAACAGCCATGATTCCATTCCTGGAAAACGATGATGCTAACCGAGCATTGATGGGTGCCAACATGCAGCGTCAGGCTGTGCCTCTGCTGCGTACCCAGGCACCTTTGGTAGGTACCGGCATGGAGTACAAGGCTGCCTGTGACTCCGGCGTTATGATTCTGGCCAAGCGTCCTGGCGTGGTAGAGACTGTTACCGCTGACAATATCGTTGTCCGCACTGCTGATGGCAAGCGTGATGAGTACAAGCTGCAGAAGTTCCTGCGTTCCAACCAGGGCACCTGCATCAACCAGCTTCCTATTGTATTCAAGGGGGACGAGGTTGAGGCAATGCAGCCGATTGCTGATGGTCCTTCTACCGACCACGGCGAGCTGGCACTGGGCTACAACATCATCGTAGCCTACATGCCTTGGGAAGGCTACAACTACGAGGATGCTATCCTGCTGAGTGAGAACCTGATTAAGCGGGATATTTATACATCTATCCATATTGAGGAGTATGACTGCGAGGCCCGTGATACCAAGCTGGGGCCTGAGGAGATTACCCGTGATATCCCGAACGTGTCTGATGACAGCCTGAAGGATCTGGATGAGATGGGTATTATCCGCAAGGGTGCCGAGGTGCGTACCGGCGATATCCTGGTGGGCAAGGTTACTCCGAAGGGGGAGACCGAGCTGTCTGCCGAGGAGCGTCTCCTGCGCGCCATCTTTGGTGAGAAGGCCCGTGAGGTGCGTGATACCTCTCTCCGTGTTCCTCATGGCGAGGCAGGCCGCATCGTGGATGTAAAGATTTACAGCCGCGAGAACAATGACGAGCTGAACCCTGGCGTAAACCAGATGATTCGTGTCTATATTGCCCAGAAGCGTAAGATTTCCGTGGGCGATAAGATGTCCGGCCGTCATGGTAACAAGGGTGTCGTTTCCCGTATCATGCGTGAGGAGGATATGCCTTTCCTGCCGGATGGCACTCCTGTAGATATTGTGCTGAATCCGTTGGGCGTGCCTTCCCGTATGAACATCGGTCAGATTCTGGAGACCCACCTGGGCATGGCTATCCGTAACCTGGGTACCCAGATCAAGCAGGGAGACCCTACTGTTGAGGAGCGTCTCCGTGCTATTGGCTATGACTTTGACAAGTATGGCATGCCGAAGCCGGATGTGGCAGGTATTCACATTGCTACCCCGGTATTTGACGGTGCCCGCGAGAATGACGTATTTGATACTATCCGTGCTTCCGGCATGGACCCGACAGCCAAGACTGTGCTGTATGATGGCCGTACCGGTGAGCCGTTCAAGAATAAGGTAACTGTAGGCTGCGTATACATGCTGAAGCTGCATCATCTGGTTGATGATAAGATTCATGCCCGTTCCGTAGGTCCTTACTCCCTGGTAACCCAGCAGCCGCTGGGTGGTAAAGCCCAGTTCGGCGGCCAGCGTTTCGGTGAGATGGAGGTATGGGCACTGGAGGCATACGGTGCCGCTTACACGTTGCAGGAAATCCTGACTGTCAAGTCCGATGACGTGGTAGGACGTGTCAAGACCTATGAGTCCATCGTCAAGGGTGAGAATATCCCTGAGCCTGGCGTTCCTGAGTCCTTCAAGGTACTCATCAAGGAGCTGCAGTCTATCGGCCTGGATATCAAGGTACAGGATGAGAATGCCAACGAAATCATGGTTCAGGATGATGATGACGAGGACATCAATATCAAGGATGTTGTCCGTGATGCGGATATGAACGATGTTGATGACAGCGGCAGGGCTGGCGAGCGTGATGATTACGCCAGTGATTATGACGATGATGCCCAGCCTGACGAGGATGATGACAGCTTCGATGGTGACATTATTGCCGATATTGGCGGCGATGATTTTGATGAGGATGCTGTCATTGCTGATGACGATGACGACATGGATATGTTCCTGTCCGATGATGATACTGAAGAATAATGGAAGGGAAGTGACTCCTCCTTGTTGGATGTAAATAACTTTGATTCAATGCGCATAGGCCTGGCCTCTCCAGACAAGATTCGTGAGTGGTCCCACGGCGAGGTACTGAAGCCGGAGACTATTAACTATCGTACTCTGAAGCCGGAGAAGGATGGTCTTTTCTGCGAGAAAATTTTTGGACCAACTCGTGATTGGGAATGTCATTGCGGCAAGTACAAGCGTATCCGCCATAAGGGTACTGTCTGCGACCGCTGTGGCGTTGAGGTCACCCGTTCCAAGGTACGCCGTGAGCGTATGGGACACATCGAGCTGGCGGCTCCTGTGTCCCACATCTGGTACTTCAAGGGCATTCCTAGCCGCATGGGACTTATTCTGGATATTCCGCCTCGCGCTATGGAGAAGGTGCTGTACTTTGCTTCCTACATTGTACTGGATCCGAAGGATACCCCTCTCTCCAAGAAGCAGCTTCTGACTGAGCTGGAGTACCGCAAGGCCCGTGAGGATTATGGCCGTGAGTTTGTAGTAGGCATGGGTGCCGAGGCAATCAAGGAGCTTCTGGTGGAGCTGGAGGCTGACCTGCCTGAGGAGCAGCAGACTGAGGACATGAAGAATGGCCTGGATGTGCTGCACAGGGAGCTGACTGACGAGCTGAAGCACGTGGCAAGCCAGCAGCGCCGCATTCGTGCTATCCGCCGCCTTGAGGTGGTGGAGGCATTCAGGCGTTCCGGCAACAAGCCGTCCTGGATGATTCTGGATGTAGTGCCTGTTATTCCGCCTGAGCTTCGCCCGATGGTGCAGCTGGATGGCGGCCGCTTCGCTACCTCCGATTTGAATGATCTGTATCGTCGCGTTATCAATAGAAATAACCGCTTGAAGCGTCTTTTGGAGCTCCGTGCCCCGGACATCATCGTCCGCAACGAGAAGCGCATGCTGCAGGAGGCTGTGGATGCCCTGATTGACAATGGCCGCCGCGGCCGTCCTGTTACCGGCCCTGGCAACCGTCCGCTGAAGTCCTTGTCCGACATGCTCAAGGGCAAGCAGGGACGTTTCCGTCAGAACCTGCTGGGCAAGCGTGTTGACTACTCCGGCCGTTCCGTTATCGTAGTTGGCCCTGAGCTGAAGCTGCATCAGTGCGGCCTGCCAAAGGAAATGGCACTGGAGCTCTTTAAGCCTTTCGTTATGAAGAAGCTGGTCAGCGAGGGCATTGCCCACAATATCAAGTCCGCCAAGCGCAAGGTTGAGCGTGCGGAGGAGGAAGTATGGGATGTACTGGAGGATGTTATCAAGGAGCATCCTGTGCTCCTGAACCGTGCACCTACGCTGCATCGCCTGGGTATTCAGGCATTTGAGCCGGTTCTCACCGAGGGCCGTGCCCTGAAGCTGCATCCACTGGCATGTTCTGCCTACAACGCTGACTTTGATGGTGACCAGATGGCTATCCATCTGCCGCTGTCTGCCGAGGCTCAGGCGGAGGCCCGCGTTTTGATGCTGGCAGCCAACCACATCCTGGCTCCGAAGGATGGCAGCCCGATTATCGTTCCTTCCCAGGATATGATTCTGGGTGCTTATTACCTGACCAAGATCCGGGCAGGTGCTTTGGGCGAGGGCAAGGTATTTACCGGCATCAACGAGGCACTGCTGGCTTATCAGCATCAGGAGCTGGATATTCAGGCTCAGGTTGAGGTGCGCATCGTTGAGAAGCAGGAAGACGGCACTACCAAGGATTATGGTCTTGTTACCACTTCCCTGGGCCGCATGATTTTCAACGAAATCCTGCCGCCGCAGGTACGCTCCTATTTCCAGGATAAGGAAACCGGCAAGTGGTCCCTGGGCGAGCTGATGAAGAAGAAGCAGCTGGGCAAGCTGGTAGCACGCTGCTTTGAGGTGCTGGGTGCCAGCCGTACCGCGGAGGTTATCGATGGCGTAAAGAATCTGGGCTACCATTATGCATGTATTGCAGGTATGACAGTTGCTATTTCCGATATTACCGTTCCGCCTAAGAAGAAGGATATCCTTGAGGCGGCACAGGCTCAGGTTACCAAGACTGAGCGGCAGTTCTCCCGTGGCCTGATTACTGATGACGAGCGTTACAAGAAGGTCTGCAGCGTCTGGAACAAGGCCACTGAGGATGTTGCTGACGAGATGTACGACAACTACGAGATCAATGACCCGTTCAATCCTATCTACATGATGGCTGACTCCGGTGCCCGTGGTAACAAGTCACAGATGCGCCAGCTGGCAGGCATGCGCGGCCTGATGGCGGATCCATCCGGTAAGACCATCGAAATTCCTATTACGGCAAACTTCCGTGAGGGCTTGTCCGTATCCGATTACTTTATTTCTTCCCATGGTGCTAGAAAGGGCCTGGCAGATACAGCACTGCGTACCGCTGACTCCGGTTACCTTACCCGTCGTCTGGTTGATGTAGCCCAGGATGTAATCGTCCGCGAGGATGACTGTGATGTGGTAGGCATCAATCTGGTGCGGGAGCGTGCCAAGCTGGCTGACAGTGCTGCTGCAGCCGTTCAGGTATTGCAGGATTCTTTGGTTGGCCGCCTGATTGCTCAGGATGTTATCAGTCCTGAGACCGGCGAGGTGCTCCTGGAGGTTGGCGCCGAGCTGACTGCCGAGGATTTGCAGGTGATCGGCGAGGCTGGTGTGTCCGAGCTGGTTCTCCGCGGCCAGTCCGACAACAACGACACTGTTGTGGGTAGCTCCTCTGTAACGGAGACTGTACAGCTGGGTGCGCCTGAGGAAAATGTCCGTGCTTCCATCCGCGAGGCCATGATGAATCAGATGCTGGGCAAGGAGGTTACTGCCTCCGTTGTTGACAGCCATGGCAGGGAGGTTATTCCTGCCGGTGTCAAGCTCACTGAGGAGTATATTGAGGCCGTGCTGGGCAGTGATGCCAAGGAGGTACGGGTCCGCAACAACAATGTCCGCGGTATTTCTGTTGAGGAGATTGTGGACGGCAACCGCGTTATTGAGCCACTGCAGGATCGTATTATCGGCCGTGTGCTGGCTGAGGATATTATTGACCCTGAGACTGGCGAGAAGATTGCTTCTATCAATGATACTGTTGACAAGGAGCTGGCTGAGGCTATCTGCAAGGTTAGAAAGAGCGTATCCATCCGCAGCGTCCTGACCTGTAAGTCCCAGTACGGCGTCTGCATCAAGTGCTATGGCCGTGACCTGGCCAACAACACCGAGGTCAACGTGGGCGAGGCTGTGGGCATTATCGCTGCTCAGTCCATCGGTGAGCCGGGTACCCAGCTGACCATGCGTACATTCCATTCCGGCGGTATTGCAGGTGGCGACGATATTACCCAGGGTCTGCCGCGTGTCGAGGAATTGTTCGAGGCCAGAAAGCCGAAGCACAATGCCATTATTTCCGAGGTTGAGGGTACTGTTACAGTCAAGGAGAATGGCAATCTGTACACCGTATATGTTATGCCTGAGTCCGGCGAGGCAAGGGAATACATCCTGCCGTTCGACTCCCATCTGGCAGTCAAGGACGGCCAGCATATCCAGACTGGTGGCAAGATTACCGAGGGCTCCATTAATCCCCATGATATTCTCCATATCTGCGGCATGAAGGCTACCCAGAGCTACATCGTATATGAGGTTCAGAAGGTATACCAGTCCCAGGGTGTAGGCATCAACGATAAGCATATCGAGGTAATGGTTCGCCAGATGCTGCACAAGGTGAAGATTGAGGAAGCCGGTGGCACCGAGTTCCTGCCTGGCGATCAGGTTGACATCAACATCTTTGAGGCAGCCAACACCAAGGCTATTGAGGCAGGTCTTGAGCCGGCAGTGGCGAAGCCTGTGCTCCTGGGTATTACCAAGGCATCCCTGGCAACTGACTCCTTCCTGTCTGCTGCATCCTTCCAGGAGACTACCCGTGTCCTGACTGATGCTGCTATCAAGGGCAAGGTTGATCCGCTGATTGGACTGAAGGAGAACGTTATTATTGGTAAGCTCATCCCGGCTGGTACCGGCATGAGCCGCTACAGGAACATCAAGGTTGTTTACAAGGATGAGGAGGAAGCAGAGGAGGATAATCTTTTCGATGCTTTTGCCGAGTCTGAGAATGCCTGATAGTATCTGAAAATGATTTAAATTTTTTTTGACCGTCTGTGTGCATTTAGTGCATGCAGGCGGTCTTTTCTTGTATGAAAAATAGTGGTGTGGTATAATTGTTGTGTATGACTGCAATGGGAGGGGTACAGATGAAAGGAATTGTGTTGGCAGGCGGTTCGGGAACACGCCTTTATCCGCTTACTACTGTAACATCAAAGCAGCTTTTGCCTGTGTATGACAAGCCGATGATTTATTATCCGCTGTCGGTATTGATGAATGCAGGTATCCGGGATATCCTGATTATTTCCACACCGGCGGATACGCCGCGATTTGAGGCACTTTTGAAGGATGGCAGCCAGTTCGGGCTGAATCTCCGATATGCGGTGCAGCCTTCTCCTGACGGACTGGCGCAGGCATTTATTATCGGCGCAGACTTCATTGGCAATGATACGGTGGCCATGGTGCTGGGTGACAATATTTTTTCCGGCCATGGCATCAATGCCAGGCTGAAACATGCCGTGGACAGGGCGGAAAATGGCGATGGCGCCACGGTCTTCGGGTACTATGTGGATGACCCGGAGCGTTTCGGTATTGTGGAGTTTGACAAACATGGCAGGGCTGTCAGCATTGAGGAAAAGCCGGAAAAGCCAAAGAGCAATTACTGCGTGACAGGTCTTTATTTCTATGACAATCAGGTGGTGGAGCTGGCAAGGACACTTACGCCTTCTGCTCGCGGTGAATTGGAGATTACCGATTTGAACAGGCTGTATCTGGAAGCAGGCCGCTTGAATGTGGAGCTTTTGGGACAGGGGTATACCTGGCTAGATACGGGAACCCATGAGAGCCTGGTGGAGGCAACTAATTTTGTCAAGACGGTGGAAACTCATCAGCACCGCAAGATTGCCTGCCTGGAGGAAATCGCCTATCTCAACGGCTGGATCAGCAGGGAGGATGTGCTTGCCACCTACGAGGTGCTGAAGAAAAATCAGTATGGCCAGTACCTGAAGGATGTCATTGACGGCAAATTCATTGATGTGCTGCATTGAGATATGTACTGCATTGAGCTAAGAAATAAGTTAGAGGAGCTATAAAATAATGACTATTATTGTAACCGGCGGTGCCGGCTTTATCGGCAGCAATTTTGTGTTTCACATGCTGAAGGCACATCCGGAGTATAGGATTATCTGCCTGGACAAGCTGACCTATGCAGGCAATTTGTCCACCCTGGAGCCTGTGCTGAAGCAGGATAATTTCCGCTTTGTCAGGGCTGATATCTGCGACAGGGAGGCGGTGGAGAAGCTTTTTGAGGAAGAAAAGCCTGATATGGTGGTGAATTTTGCGGCTGAGTCCCATGTGGACAGGTCCATTGAAAATCCGGGGATTTTCCTGGAAACCAATATCATGGGGACGGCAGTGCTGATGGATGCCTGCCGCAAGTACGGCATTCAGCGTTATCATCAGGTTTCTACTGATGAGGTGTATGGTGATTTGCCCCTGGACAGGCCGGATTTGTTTTTTACGGAGGAAACGCCGCTGCATACCAGCAGCCCTTATTCTTCCTCCAAGGCAGGGGCGGACCTTCTGGTGATGGCATATCATCGTACCTATGGTCTTCCGGTGACCATCAGCCGCTGCAGCAACAACTATGGCCCTTATCATTTCCCGGAGAAGCTTATACCCCTGATGATTGCCAATGCACTGGCAGACAAGCCTCTGCCTGTTTATGGCGAGGGGCTGAATGTCCGTGACTGGCTCTATGTGGAGGATCATTGCAAGGCTATTGATTTGATTATCCACAAGGGCAGGGTGGGCGAAGTCTACAATGTAGGCGGCCACAATGAGAAGCAGAATATTGAGATTGTCAAAATCATCTGCCGGGAGCTGGGCAAGCCGGA
>JBJDWY010000067.1:0-14018 GCA_051866255.1 Anaerovibrio sp.
TACTTTTTCCAGCTCATTCACGGCAAGGAGCCAAAGGGCTTCGGCATCAGGTGCTTTGTGATGCTTTTGCAGGGCTTTGCCTATATTTATGGCATGCTGCTGAATTTGAAGCTGGCAGGCTACAACTGCGGTATTTTCAGCAAGAAGAAGCTGGACTGCTACGTTATCAGCCTGGGCAATATTACCGTAGGCGGCACTGGCAAGACGCCGACAGCCCAGCGGCTGGCGAAAGCTATCCGGGATTTGGGTTACAAGGTGGTTATCCTGAACCGGGGCTACCGGGCCAAGTGGCAGGGGGAAATCGGTGTGGTTTCTGATGGCACTCAGCTGAAAATGGATGCGGCTACTGCCGGTGACGAGGCTTTTATGCTGGCCAAGCATCTGCCAAGCGTGCCGGTGCTTATCGGCCCGGAGCGTGCCAAGACCGGCCAGTATGCAGTGGAGCATTTCGGTGCCCAGGTGGCTATTTTGGATGATGGCTACCAGCACTGGCAGTTAGAACGGGACCTGGATGTGGTACTGATTGATGCGGTCAATGTCTTTGGCAATGGCCATATCCTGCCCAGGGGGACTTTGCGGGAGCCGCTTTCTCATCTAAAAAGGGCGGATGTGTGTCTTCTGACCAAGGTTGACCAGGCAGAGCGGGGCTCTATTGCTTATATCAAGAAAAAAATTGCTGAATACGGGCATAATCCGATTGTTGTAGAGAGCATCCATCAGCCACAGGCCTGCGTGGAGCTGTCTGAATGGGTGAAGAATATCGCCAGCGAGGGTACGCCGATTGATACCATCAGGGGCAGGAAGGTGATTGCCCTGTCAGCCATCGGCAATCCTGCCTCTTTTGAGCAGACTCTTGCCAACGCAGGGGCGGATGTGATTGAGAGCTTCCGCTTCCCTGACCATCATGAGTATACCTTGGAGGAAATTCAGGATGCTGTCACCCAGGCGGTACGCCAGGGGGCGGAGGCCATCGTGACTACGGAGAAGGATGCTGTGAAGCTGCCGAAGCTGGATGAAAAGGACAAGCTGCTGCCTATCTATGTGGTAACAGTGGAAGTTGTCATGCAGGATGGGGGCGAGGAAATCGGCCGGCTGCTTAAGGAGCGTCTTGCTGAATATTTTAGGAGGTCAGGAGAGAAATGAATACATTGTGTGTAATTCCTGCCAGATATGCTTCTACCAGGCTGCCTGGCAAGCCACTGGCTGATATAGCTGGCAAGCCTATGATTGTCAGGGTTTATGAGCAGGCATCCAGGGCAAAACGCCTTTCCGGGGTGATTGCGGCTGTGGATGATGAGCGTGTATACGAGGCTGTGGTTGCCCACGGTGGCAGGGCCATGATGACGGCGAAGGACCATCCTACCGGCACGGACCGGCTGGCAGAGGTGGCTGCGGCTCATCCGGAGGCGGAGCTGATTATCAACGTGCAGGGTGATGAGCCATTGATTGAGCCTGACCTGATTGATGCGCTGGCGGCTGCCTTTGAGGAGGAGCCGGAGCTGCAGATGGCTACGGTCAAGTCTCCTATGACGGACGAAAATGAGATGAGAAATCCCAACAACGTAAAGGTTGTGACAGATAAGGAGGGCTATGCCCTGTATTTTTCCCGTTCCCTGCTGCCATACCTGAGGGAGAATACCGGCGTGACTGTTTACAAGCACATCGGCATTTATGCCTACCGGCGTGATTTTCTCCTGCAGTATGCAAAGATGGAGCCTACTGCCCTTGAGCAGACGGAGTCCCTGGAGCAGCTCAGGGCACTGGAAAACGGCTATAAAATCAAGGTTATTGCCACTGATTTCAGGTTTGTGGGCGTGGATACGCCGGAGGATTTGGCAGAGGTAAACAGGTTGTACAAGGAACGCCTTTAACGGCTTTTGGAAAGGTGGTAGAAATATGAATACTGTTCAGGTAGGGAATTTTTCGATTGGCAATGGCCAGCCGCTGGCTCTTTTGGCAGGGCCTTGCGTGCTGGAGGGGCTGGAACGCTGCCTTCTGATTGGCCGTACCATCAAGGAGATTACCGGGCGTCTGGGGATGCCGTATGTGTTCAAGGCTTCCTTTGACAAGGCAAATCGTTCCTCCTTTAATGGCTTCCGGGGGCCGGGACTGAAAAAGGGGCTGGAAATGCTCAAGACCATCAAGGATGAGCTGCAGGTGCCGATTGTTACTGATGTGCACACCGAGGAGCAGATTAAGCCTGTGTCCAAGGTGGCGGATATTATCCAGATTCCTGCTTTTCTGTGCCGTCAGACCGACCTTTTGTACGCGGCTGCCCAGAGCGGCTGCGTGGTCAATGTGAAGAAGGGGCAGTTCATGGCACCTGGGGACATGCGGAATGTGGTTGACAAGCTCCATGAGGGCGGCTGTGCCCAGATGCTTCTGACGGAGCGGGGAGCTACCTTCGGCTACAACAATCTGGTGGTGGATATGCGCAGCTTCCCTATTATGCGCTCCTTTGGCTACCCTGTTGTCTTTGATGGCACCCACAGCGTTCAGCTGCCGGGCGGTGCAGGCACCTGCTCTGCCGGTAACCGTGAGTTCGTGCCGAACCTTGTCCGTGCTGCCGTAGGCTCCGGGGTGGATGCCCTCTTTATGGAGGTGCATGACAACCCGGAGGAGGCTCTCTGCGACGGGCCGAACATGGTTTATCTTGACAAGCTGGAAGACCTTTTGAAGGATGCCATTGCCATCCATGAGGTTGTCCGCAAGCATTTGAGCTGAGCATGATACAAGGTGAGGGGTACGATGATTAAGGATTCGGCTATTGAAACTTTGAAGATAGAGGCGGCTTCTGTTACCCGCCTGATAGAGCGGATTGATGAGGAGTTTGAGGCAGCGGTAAGGTGCATTTTGGACTGCCATGCCCGGGTGGTTGTTACCGGCATGGGCAAGTCCGGCCACATTGGCAGGAAGATTGCGGCAAGCCTTGCCAGCACCGGCACACCGGCATTTTTCATGCATCCGGCAGAGGCCTTTCACGGTGATTTGGGCATGGTGACCGCTGATGATGTGGTAATCGCTATATCCAACAGCGGTGAAAGCACGGAGGTTGTCAACATCCTGCCGATTATCAAGCGCATCGGGGCGAAGATCATCGCCATGTGCGGCCGCAGGGAGTCCTCCCTTGGCAGGAATGCTGACTTTTTTGTGGACATCGGCGTGGAGCGTGAGGCATGCCCTCTGGGGCTGGCACCTACTGCCAGCACCACTGCCACCCTTGCCATGGGGGACGCCATTACGGTAGCCCTTTTGGAGGCAAGGAATTTTACCAAGCAGGATTTTGCCCTGTTCCATCCGGGTGGCTCTTTGGGCAGGAAGCTCCTGCTGACCGTGGAGAACGTGATGCACAGCGGCGAGGACAATCCTATTATTCACAGCGGCCATACGGCCCAGGAGGCACTGTTCATGATGACGGACAAGGGGCTGGGGGCTACCTCCGTGGTTAATGATAATGGCGAGTTTATCGGACTGGTGACGGATGGCGATATCCGCCGCGGACTTGCCAAGGGCAGCGAGTTCCTGAATGAGGCCGTGGAGAATATGATGACGAAAAATCCGCAGACCATTACCCGGGAGAAGCTGGCGGCTGAGGCGCTTTCCATCATGGAAAAGCACAAGCCGCGCCCGATTACGGTGCTGCCTGTTATTGACGGGGACAACAAGCCTGTGGGCATTGTCCATCTGACTGATTTGCTGAGGCAGGGTGTTGTCTAATGTATCCGGAGTATTCGAAGGAGATGTCGTAAATGGAGTACAGGGCAGATGCGCTGGTAAGGGCTGCCAGGATTAAGCTGGTAGTCATGGATGTAGATGGAACCCTGACGGACGGCAGGATATACATAGGGCCTGACGGGGAAGCCATGAAGGAGTTTTCCGTCAAGGACGGCATGGGCATTTCCATGCTGCATACTGCCGGGGTGGCAACTGCCATCATTACCGGCAGGGAATCAAAAATCGTGGAGCGAAGAGCGGCAGAGCTGAAGATAAGCCATGTGTGGCAGGGCTGCCGGGACAAGCGGGAGGCATGGCAGCAGCTGAAGGATGAACTGCAGCTGGCTGACAGGGATATTGCCTATATCGGTGATGATCTGAATGATCTGCCGCTTCTGATGCGGGCAGGTCTGGCATGCTGCACGGCAGATGCCCAGCCGGAGGTAAAGTATGTTTCTCATGTGATTTCCGGCTGCAACGGCGGTAATGGTGCAGTTCGCGATATTGCAGAGCTGGTGCTCAAATCCCAGGGCAAGTGGCAGACCTTGGTGGATGCCTTTGCCGGTACGAAGCTGGCTCCGGCATATGGGCAGTAATTTGCCCTAAAAAAAGTGCTGGCGGCATAAATTTTGCAGCATAATTTGTTGCGGGGGAGTATAATGGTATATAATTTACTTATGCTAATGAGCTGGGTGGCATGCAGGCTGCCTCATAGCTGGCTGCTGGCTATGGGCAAGGGGCTGGGCATACTGTATTACAGGCTCATCAAGAAGCAGCGCAATCTGGCTATCAGGCAGATGCGGGAGTCCTTGAAGATTTCGCAGGAGGAAGCAGAGAAGCTGGTGCGCCTGTCCTTTATCAACATGGGGCGCAATTTTATGGAGGTTCTCTATATGCCTGCCCTGAACAAGGAAAATTTTTCCAGATACATAGAGATAGATCATCTGGAAATCATGGAGCAGGCGCTGGCGGAAAAGCACGGCGTGGTGGTGCTGACCGGTCATGTGGGCAACTGGGAGTGGCTTTCCGCTTCCTTTACCATGAATGATATGCCGGTAACGGCCATTGCCAAGCCGCAGCCCAATATGGATTACACCCATGCCCTGGACGAGCTGCGCTCCCGCATCAATGTGGAGATTTTCTCCCGGGGGACCAGTGAGCTTTTGTCGGCTGCCAAGGCATTGAAGAAGGGCAAGATTCTTGGCTTCCTGGCAGATCAGGATGCAGGGCCGGGCGGTGCCTTTATTGAATTTTTGGGCAAGACGGCATCTACGCCTATGGGAGCGGCGGTATTCGCCAAGAAGTTCAATTCTCCGGTGGTGCCGGCGTTTATCATCCGCCAGCCTGATGGTCATCACAGGGTGGAAATCGGGGAAATTCTTCGCTATGAGGATACCGGTGACTCCGACAAGGATTTGTTTGACCTGACTTACAAGATGACAAAAATTCTGGAAAAGAAGATTTTGGACAATCCTACCCAGTGGCTGTGGTTCCAGAAAAGGTGGAATACCAAGCCGGAGCAGCAGAAAATCAAGCATCACACAGTAAAGGCAGAGGTAACGGTAAATGACCAGAAATAAAAAAATATTGATTGGCATTGTGCTGGTGCTGCTGGCGGCAATGTGTGTATGGACGGTGCAGTCCGTGCCTGACAGGGTAAAGGACGCTCCTCCCCTGGAAAAGCGCGTCATGACATACAACGGCAATACCATTGTAGAGGAAAAGGATGGCAGGAAGCTGTGGGAGCTGACAGCGGAATCCATGGAAGTGGATATTGATACCCAGGATGCGGTTATTGCCAATCTTGACGCCAAGTTTTATACTGAGGATGGCAGGACTGTTCACCTTACGGCTCCCAAGGCAAATTACAAGGCAAAGGAAAAGTTCCTGACTGCCGAGGGAGGCATCAAAGGAGACAGCACCGATGGTGCCCATCTGAAATGTGACAGGGCGGAATGGAAGGCGGCAGAGGAAAAGATTGCCCTGATTGGCAATGCGGAGCTGCAGCGGGATTCGGATGCAGTCAAGGCTGCCGGGGACAGGATTGAATCCCAGGATGGATTTAATAAATTCAAGATTACAGGTCATGCCCATTTGGAAAAGGGGAAAGGTAAATGATAAAAAAGAAACATTTTGCAAGGGCACTGGCGATTGCAGGTTTTTCGACGCTGCTGGCAGCAGGAAACCTGTTTGCAGCAGATGAGCCGGCATCCCTGGATGCCGATACGGTGGAGTACGATATGCAGACGGGCATCGTAACCGCCAAGGGCGATGTGCTGATGATTCAGGGCGATATGAAGGTTACCGGCCAGGAGGCGGAGTATAACTCCAAAACCAAGGAAGGCAGGGTAGAGGGCAATGTGATTGCCGTGCAGCCGAGCAAGAGCATGCGCGTTACCTGCCACAAGATGATAACAGATGCCCAGCAGCACATGACAGCCACTGGTGACGTGCACGGCACCATGGAGGATAAGACCTTCACAGGTCCTATCGTGGAGTATTTTCAGCCGCAGGATTATGTGCTGATCAAGGAGCGGGGCGTGATTACCTCCAAGGATGGCAGCTTCACTGCTGACGAGATGGAGGGCTACCTCAAGGAGGAGCATCTGATTGGCAGGGGCAATGCCCATGTCATCAGCCCGCCTAACGATATGGAGGCAGGCGGAGACCTGCTGAATTACTACGGCCTGGAGCAGGGCAAGGCGGTACTGACAGGCAACGCCTGGGCGGTACAGTACAATAACACTTTAAAGAGCAATACGCTGACTATATTGCTCGCCAAGGACGGCAAGGCAAAGGTCACCGAGTAAGGTGGCTTAGATAGAGAAGGTTTGGAGGAATTGCCAGGTGCATATTGAAGTAAAGAATTTAGTTAAAACCTTTAAGCGGCGCAATGTAGTAGATGGCGTATCCCTGCGTGTGGAAAAGGGGGAGATTGTGGGGCTGCTGGGGGCGAATGGTGCCGGCAAGACCACTACCTTTTACATGATCGTAGGCCTTGAGCGGCCTAGCTCCGGGCAGGTGCTGATTTCAGATATTGATATCGGTGGCATGCCTATGTACAAAAGGGCACGCCTGGGCATCAGCTACCTGGCGCAGGAGGCATCCATTTTCCGCAACCTTACGGTGGAGGAAAATATCATGTCCATATTGGAGTATGTGGATATGGATGTTGCTGCCAAGAAGCAGAAGATTGCGGATCTTTTGGAGGAATTTCATGTTTCTCATGTGAGGGAGCGGCTGGGCTCGGAGCTGTCCGGCGGTGAGCGGCGCCGGGTGGAAATAGCCAGGTGCCTGGCATTGGAGCCGAAGTTCATTTTGCTGGATGAGCCCTTTGCCGGTGTGGACCCTATTGCCGTGGCAGATATTCAGGGCATTATCAGCTACCTCAGGGAGAGGGGCATGGGCATCCTGATTACGGATCACAACGTGGTTGAAACCTTGCGTATTGTGGACAGGGCATATATAATGAACGAAGGAAAGATTTTGGTAGAGGGCGATGTGGATACCGTTCTCAATGATCCGTTGGCGATAAAATACTATATCGGCAACAATACTAAGTTATAGGGGAAGATTACATGCGGATTCGTATTCTGGACAAGTATATATTCAAAGAGGTCTTCAAGACCTTTATTTTCGGTATTTGTGCCTTTTCAGCCGTGTTCATCGGCTCTGGCACATTGTTCCGCATAGCACAGTATATTACGGAGTATGGCGCATCTGTCACCTCTGTTATCAAGATTTTCGTACTCAGCCTGCCAGGTGTGGTGATTTGGACATTTCCTATGTCCATGCTGCTGGCAAGTCTGCTGACCATCGGCAGATTGTCAGGCAACAGCGAGATTACGGCTATGAAGTCCTGCGGTATCAGCTTTTACCGCATTGCTACGCCGGCCATTGTCCTGGGCGCCTTTGTCAGCGTTTTTGCCGTGGGATTTAACGAGTATGTGGTGCCGTGGTCCAATGAGGCGTACAGCAATGTGCTGGAATATGAGATCAAGGGCAATCTGTCCCCTCAGTCCCAGGAGCACATCATCATCAAGGAAATCAAGCAGGGCAAGATTGAAAAGCTGGTATACGCCCGTCAGTTTGTGGCAGAGTCCAATACCATGGAAGGGATTGCCATGCAGTCCTTTGAGAATGGTGAGCTGAAGCATGTGGAAAATGCGGAGTATGCCGAGTGGAAGGACAATATGTGGACCATGCACAACGGCATGATTTACGATGTGGCAGATGGCAAGAGCCAGCACACCATGCGGTTTGATACCCAGGTGCTGCCTATCAATGAAAGCCCGCGGCAGATTGTGCAGTCGCAGAAGAAGCCTGAGGAAATGACCATGAAGGAGCTCAGCGAGCAGATTGGCATCATGAAGTCACAGTATGTGAATACCAGCAAGCTGGAGACTGAGCTGCATCAGCGCATGACCATACCGATGGCCAGCCTGATTTTTACGCTGGTAGGGGTGCCATTGGGCATGCAGCCGAACCGCAACAGCTCATCCATGGGCTTTGTGATGAGCATTATCATTATATTTATCTACTATAGCCTGATGACCATGGCGGGAGCTATTGCCCAGGGAGGCATGGTAAATCCGATGCTGGCGGTATGGCTGCCGAATATTGTCGGGCTTTTGGCCGGAGGCTATCTGATGCGCCGTATGGCGAAATAAGTTGTTTTGTGTAGCCGGATAGAGAAAAAGAGGTGGCTCTTATATGTATGGTGTTGTGCTGATTTTTGTGCTGATAATAACGGGGGGAGCCATTGCTTTTATTGGTGACAGGCTAGGCACCAAGGTAGGCAAGAAGAAGATGAGCATCTTCGGGCTGCGCCCGAGGCATACATCTATTTTGGTGACGATTGTGACTGGCGTAATGATTACTACCACCACACTGGGGGTAATGAGCATCATGTCTGAAAATGTGCGGACGGCGCTCTTTGGCATGGAAAAGCTGAATCGCAGCATGCAGCAGGCGAAGACCGAGCTGGCAGAGGCTTCTGCCCAGCTGGCCATGGCGAAGTCTGAGCAGGACAAAATCCAGTCAGAGCTGAATGATACCAAAAAGGAGCTGTCAGGGCTGGAGGAGCAGAAGAACCGCCTGGAGGTGCAGACAGAGGAGCTGCAGGCTGTCAATGGCAGGCTGGAAAGCTCCAATCAGCTTCTGACTGCTAATAATCAGGAACTTTTGCAGAAAAGTGACAAGCTGACACGCATCAATAATATTCTTGAGGAAGGCAACGAAAGGCTCAGCAAGAACAATTCCGAGCTTTATCAGATTAACCGGGAGCTGACTACCGGCATCCAGATTATGCGGGAGGGCTCCATCGCCTTTCAGGCCGGGGAAACCCTGGCAGGAGGGATTATTCAGGGCAAGCGCAGCGTGGATGATATCCACAATGATATGGGCAGGCTCCTGGACATGGCAAGGTATACTGTCAGCCGCAAGCTGGGCAGTGATGCCAAGGAAAATGAGAAGGATATCTGGATTTACCAGCCTGAGTTCGAGGAGGCTGCCAAGTATATTTCCGAGCACGAGGGCGAGTTCGTGGTGCGCATCGTGGCGGCAGGCAACCTGATTCAGGGTGAGGCGGTAGCCACCAATCTGCAGCTTTTTGCCAACAAGACTGTATATAAGGACGGTGATTTGCTGGTGGAAAAGAAGGTCAGCTTCAATCCTGCAAACGGTGCGGAGCTGGAGGCGGTGCTGACCAGCTTCCTGTCCGATGTAAATCACAAGGCTACCTCGGACGGCATGATTCCTGATGCGGTAAATGGCTCCGTGGGAGTGGTGGATGCCGAGCAGATTTACAGCCTGATGGGGCAGCTGCAAAAGAGCAGCGGCAGTGCTATTATTTCTGCCTTTGCTGATGGCATCACGGATATTGTAGGCCCTCTGCGCATCAAGCTGAAGCTGGCAGGGGCAGGTCTTTTGCCATGAGGGGGCTGACAGCCGGGCTGGATCCCGGCAGGGACAAGTGCGGCCTGGCTGTGGTGGATGAAAAGGGGGGATGCCTCTTTCATCAGGTGGTGCCGACACCGGAACTTGAGAAGCATTTGCAGCAGCTTCATGCGGAGCATGGCTTTTCCCTGCTGGTTATGGGCAACGGCACCACCAGCAAGAAGGCGGCACAGCGTGTCAGGGCTGCCCTGCCGGAGGTGGAGCTGGCCGTTGTGGACGAATACAGGACCACCGATGCCGCCAGGGAGGAATACTGGCACATCCATCCGCCTGCCGGCTGGCGCCGCCTGGTGCCAAGGGGGATGCTGGTGCCGCCGGAGCCGGTGGATGACCTGGCGGCACTGATACTGGCGAGAAGATATGTATTGCAGCAGTGAGGCTGCTGTGATGGTATATGGTATGTATTAGGACGAGGAGAGTGCTGTATGGCAGAACCGCAGAAAAGGCCTGAGTGGCATGAATATTTTCTTGATATAGCAAAGGCAGTAGGCAGGCGTTCCACCTGCCTGCGTCGTCGTTATGGGGCAATTATTGTTAAAGACAAGATTATCATCAGCACCGGCTACAATGGTGCGCCCCGGGGTGAGGCAAACTGCATTGATACCGGCATGTGCGAGCGGGAGCGGCTACATGTGCCCAAGGGACAGAACTATGAGCTGTGCGTGGCGGTTCATGCGGAGCAGAATGCCATCATCAACGCGGATCCTGACAAGATGCAGGGGGCAACGGCGTATATTGTAGGCTACAATGCAGACGGCACCCTGGCCTCAGGAAAGCCCTGCCTTTTGTGCCGCCGCATGCTGAGGAATGCCATGCTGGCGAAGGTGATTTATCTGGAAACAGATGGCAGTATGGTGGAAACAACTCCGGAGGAGATTAAGTAAATTATGTTGACAGTTGCAGATAGCTGGGGTAAAATTGGTGTTTGAGAAAGTGGGTGAAAAAATATGCCGAATTATATTTGGGCATTTTTGATTGCACTGATTGTTGCCCTGGCTGCCACACCGGGCGTGATTGTGCTGGCTGGCAAGACCGGTGCTATGGATGCGCCTGATGCCAGGAAGGTTCACAAGGGGCCTATGCCGCGGATTGGCGGTTTGGCTATTTATGTTGGCTTTATGGCGGCTGTGGCTGCCATGCTGAATTTTGGCGAGCTACCGCCGGAGGTGGCAAACGGCGTGAAGGGACTGCTGATTGGCGGTACTTTGATTGTGCTGATTGGCCTGATTGATGATTACAAAAATCTGCCGGCCAAGGTAAAGCTGCTGGGACAGATTGCGGCAGCATGCGTAGTGGTTTATTTTGATGTCCGGATTGATTTCATTACGGACCCTTTTGGTGATTTCCTGTACTTGGAATATCTGGCGGCACCTGCCACGGTGTTCTGGATTGTGGGGCTGACCAATACTGTCAACCTCATTGACGGCCTGGACGGGCTGGCAGCCGGGGTGGCGGTGATTGCTTCCATCACGATTTTCCTGGTGGCATTGCAGCAGGAAGTCATGGTGGTTGCCCTGTTTACGGCAGCCCTGGCAGGCTCTGCCCTTGGCTTTTTGCGGTATAACTTCAATCCTGCCAGGATTTTCATGGGGGATACGGGCAGCATGTTCCTGGGCTTTATTCTGGCCGGGATTTCCGTGATTGGTGCCGTGAAGTGTGCGGCAACTATCGCTTTGATTGTGCCTATCCTGGCACTGGGGGTGCCGATTATGGACACTACCTTTGCCATTATCCGCCGCTATCGGGGCGGTGTGCCTATTTTCAAGCCTGACAAGGGGCATCTCCATCACCGTCTTTTGGATCTGGGCTTTTCCCAGAAGCAGGCGGTGCTTCTGATGTACGTTATCAGTGCGCTCCTGGGGCTTAGTGCAGTTGTTTTGAATGAGGTTTCCGGCAGCATGTCTATAGTGATTGTAGCCTGTGTGCTGCTGGTGGTATTTATGGGAGCGAAGAAGCTCGGTATTTTCAGGTTGAAGACGAAATAATTCAGCGTAGAGAGGGGTTTATGATGGCTAAGAAGATTAAGGTCATGACTGTGTTCGGCACCCGTCCGGAGGCAATCAAGATGGCACCTGTTGTGCTGGAGCTGGCGAAGCATCCTGACACGATTGTGCCTGTGGTAACTGTTACTGCCCAGCATAGGGATATGCTGGATCAGGTTCTGAATCTGTTTCAGATTAAGCCTGACCATGATTTGGATATTATGGCAGCCGGGCAAACCCTGTTTGATATTACCTCCAGGGCCATGATGGGGCTGGACAAGGTATTGCAGGAGGAGAAGCCGGATATCGTGCTGGTGCATGGTGATACTACCACTACCTTTGCCGGTGCGCTGGCAGCCTATTACCATCAGGTTTCCGTAGGTCATGTGGAGGCAGGGCTCCGCACCCACAACAAGTATTCTCCGTTCCCGGAGGAAATGAACCGCAAGCTGACCGGCTCTATTGCTGATTTGCATTTTGCCCCGACGGATACCTCGGAGCAGAATCTTTTGGCTGAGTCCGTGGACAGCGGAAAGATTTTCGTGACCGGCAATACTGTCATTGATGCCCTCCACAAGACCGTGGATGATGATTTCCAGTTTGAGGATGAGGTGCTGCAGGGGATAGACTTCAAGCATAAGCGGATTGTTCTCCTGACCACCCATCGCCGGGAGAACCTGGGCGAGCCCATGCGCCATGTGTACAGGGCCATGCGCCGCCTGGTGGATGAGTTTGAGGATGTGGAAATCGTTTTCCCTGTTCACAAGAACCCGAAGGTGCGGGAGGTAGTGCAGGAGGAGCTGGGCGGTCTTGCCAAGGTGCATTTGATTGATCCGCTGGATTATGAGCCTTTTGCCAATCTGATGCACAGGTCACATCTGATTCTGACCGATTCCGGCGGGGTGCAGGAGGAAGCACCTGCCCTTGGCAAGCCGGTGCTGGTGCTCCGGGATACCACCGAGCGTCCTGAGGCGGTGGCAGCAGGCACCGTGAAGCTCATCGGCACCGATGAAAAGGTTGTCTATGATGAAGCAAAGCTTTTGCTGACTGATGGGGATGAGTACAACCGCATGTCGGAGGCATGCAATCCTTATGGGGATGGCAAGGCTTCCCAGCGCATTATTCAGGCTATTCTCTATCATTATGGGCTGGCTGAGGAAAAGCCGGAGGCGTTTGTGGCAAAGTAAAATGAAGATCTGCGTTAGAAACGTAAGATGCAATATGAGATAGCAATACAAGAACGTATAAGATAATATATGTTGGAAATAGCTGTGCGGCAGATGTGTATGCATATCTGCTGGCACAGCTATTTTTGTGCAGATTTATTGTAGTACGGATTTTAAGGCAAAAATTGCAGGGGAGCTGTCAAGAAAGTATAAGCAAATACTCCAATGGGCGGAGAGGCAATGCCAATGCAGGCACGCTCGCGCTTGAGGGATAACAAAATCCTATATCCATGATTATTTTCGGTCTAAATCCTTGTCTGCGTTGTTGTCGTCGGTCGGCATGGAACCACCATGCCTCCTTCCTCCGCTTAGCATACAAGGATTTATCCTCGAAACTAATTCATGTCAATAGGGTTTCGTTATCCCTTACGCCTAGCGGATGCTAAGCTCTCGCTTCGCCTGACGGCTCGCGAATTGCTAAGCACCGAGGCGCGGCTCAGTGCCCTGCATTGGCACCGCCTCATCCCCCCATTAAATTATCTGCTGGTAGTTGCAATCCAGCGACAGCTCCTCATCTCACAATGAGCTATACATTTACTATAGACGTTTATATGTATAGGTCTAGTATTATCAAGCCGATATAGTTTATAATCCAATCTTTGACAGTTGTAATATAAAAAAAGGCCTCAAAAGCCAGTATTTATGCTGGCTTAGAGACCTAATTGCATCGTAACGAAATATAGTATTTTTGTCTCTATTTACTTTTCTTTGAAATACTACTCATTTTATTTTTATAGGTGATTTTTTAGAAAAGCGGTTGAAATGCAGGTAGACAAATTTCTGTTTTACGCAATGTGCAAAACACGACATCTACTGTAATCTTTCTATTATATCATAAAATGCTATAAAATGCCATATTTCTTAATGAAAAATTTGACAGTGAGACTCCAATATTTACAAGGGCTGAGAGGCATTTTTTTGTTTTGAAGTGTCAAACTCCCGCGATGCAGGAGCTTAGAGGCGTGAGGCTGTGCTAAGAGCGAGAGCGAGTTTTCTATGGGTACTGCCGCTGCCTGTCCCTTTTAATGTCTGAACAGTTACAGCAATTTTGCTTGCAGGGGAGATGTCAGTAACAATGTATGTATATCTAAAGATTGAATCAATTGCCGAGTTATGTTATAATACATATGTACACAAT
>JBJDWY010000068.1:0-1626 GCA_051866255.1 Anaerovibrio sp.
ATGTCTTGCGGGGGGGGGCGTTTGTGATACTATAATGGACAGGAAAATGATAAACAGGATGAAAATTTATCTGCGAGAGCATTAAATTTTTTTTGAATCGCGTATAGGAAGTGGGTTTTGAACATGAAGAAAATCGCTGCTTTGACGGCAGGTATATTGCTGGGAATAAATCTGGGCTGTGGCGTGCCGGAAGCTGCTATGCCGAGTGCCAGTGCCAAAGTGGAAAATGCAGTGGAGTCAGTGGATGAGAGCATTTTCAAGGTAGCCAGGATGCGCCCTGAGAGGATGCTGGATGAATACAGGCTGATGAAGTACGATACCATCAATATCATGGCCATAGGTTTCCCGAATGGCATCGGCATCAATGATGTGACCGTGGGCGTGGATGGCATGGTCAGATTGCCCTATACGGGAAATATTAAGCTGGTAGGTTTGACCTTGGATGAAGCAAGGGACTTGATACGTGAGAAACTCAGCAGATATTTCAAGCTGCCGGAGCTGAATGTGTACATGAAAAGCTACGGGCCACGCAAGGTATACGTCATGGGCAATGTCAATGCACCGGGAATCAAGGAAATGGGCGTGGACAATATGAATGTCTATGCTGCTGTATCCGCTGCCGGTGGTGTGGACAAGCGTGGCAGGTCGAAGCATATTCAGCTGATACGGCAGATTGATGGGGTGCTGTATTACCGGGAAATAAATCTTGATGCTTTTGTGAAAAAGCATGATATGAATCAGAACATTGCCCTGGAGGATGGGGATATTGTGTATGTACCAGATTCCGGCAAGGTTGTATTCAGCGAGGATATTGCCCCATACATCAATATCTATGCTACCTACAGGGCACTGACCAAGGACTAAGCTTTGAATTTTGAAATTTTACATCAGAGGAGATTTTATGAACAGGGAAGAAGATACCATAGATTTGGGCAGGCTGCTGTCCATCATAATTGCTAACAAAAAGGTGACAGGGGGCATCGTGGCTGTGTGCACCGTGCTGGCGATAGTTGTTTCACTGCTCCTGCCGAAGACATATACCTCAAGTGTCATGGTGCAGACCGGCAGCAGCAAGTCAGCCATCAGCTCAGGTGCAGCGGCACTGGCGGCCATGACCGGTGCCGCTACCGGCAAGGCAGGGGAGTACATTGAAATCATGAAAACCCGTACTGTGCTGGAGCCGATTATTGCCAGTGTTTATGATGACATGGACGTTGATGAGCAGCCTACAGTGGAGGATTTCGCCAAGTCAAACCTGGATATCAAGAATGCCAAGGGAACCAATCTCATCCAGCTGGATGCCGAGGGGCGTACCCCTGAGGAAGCCCATGAGATAGCCCAGGGGGTGGTGGATAACTTCCTGAAGCTGATGACGGATATGAACTACCAGAGCCAGTCCCTGATGGTGAAGTTCCTGAATGAGCGCATCGATGTGGCGCAGAAGGAAGCTGACGAGGCGGCCAAGAAGCTGGAGGACTACAGCAAGGAGCACAATGTCTACGTTCCTGATGAGCAGACCAAGGCAATGATGGAGCGCATGGCAGCCTATGACAAGACCATGAGTGAGCTGGCAGTGCAGAAGCAGTCAGCCGGTGCCAGGTTTGCCAGTGTCAGCAGCCAGCTGGG
>JBJDWY010000068.1:1726-3058 GCA_051866255.1 Anaerovibrio sp.
TACATGAAGCTGGCAAGGGATGCGGAAATCAAGCAGCAGGTGCACGCGGAGCTGGTGCGGCAGGCAGAGACAGCCAAAATCCAGCAGGCCATGGAGTCCATGGATATCCAGGTGGTGGATCCTGCCTCCATGCCTAGGGAGGATAAGCCCTCCGGCCCTAGGAAAAAGCTGATTGCAGCTATCGGCTTTGTGATTGGCTGCATGATTGCCCTTGGTTATGGCCTTGTGCTGTACAAGAGGGAAGGGTAACGGAAACAGGGTGGAAATTGTGCCTTTAATTTACACACTTATGGATAAACTGAAATTCCTTATGCTGGACGGGGTTATATTGGCGTTGATGCCGCTGGTGGCATTGCTGATACGCTTTGAAGGAGTGATGCCGGACAAAGAACTGGCACTGCTGCTGGCATGGATTCCATGGTTTGTAGCGGTCAGCCTGGTAGTGTTCTATGTCTACGGCATGTACCATCGCATCTGGCACTATGCCAGGGTGCGGGATCTGGTGGCGATTGTGGGGGCGGTGTCCCTGTCTGTTGCCATTGTCTTTGTGCTGGATATTTTCACCGGCACGAGGATTCCCCGGAGCATTTATGTCCTGTCCTGGATGCTGTCCATCGGCAGCGTGGGCATGAGCCGCCTTGCCTTCAAGATCAACTGGGATAATCTTTCAGATGGCTTGGATGGCGATGTGCAGAAGAAGCAGGTGCTGATTGTGGGAGCTGGTGACGCCGGTGCCATGATGATGCGGGAGATAGAGCAGAACGATGCCGCCACCATGAACATTGTCGGCTTTATTGATGACGATGTGCGCAAGCAGGGGAGCCGCCTTTCAGGCTTTCCAGTGCTGGGAACAACCGAGGATATAGTGGCTGTCAGCAAGGAAAAGTGCGTTGATGAGATAATCATCGCCATGCCGTCCGTATCCGGCAGCGTTATCCGCAAGATAGCCGATACCTGCCGCCTGACTGGCTGTCAGGTGAAGATAATGCCAAGCCTTCTTGAGATGACGGACGAGCATATCAATGTCAGGAAGCTGAGGGATATCAATATCGAGGATTTGCTGAGACGGGATCCCATCCATCTTGATTTTGAGAAGATTACCGGCTATATCGCAGGGAAAACCGTGCTGATAACTGGTGCCGGGGGCTCCATTGGCTCAGAAATCTCACGGCAGATAAGCCGTGTAGGGGCGAAAGAAATTATTCTCCTTGGCAGGGGCGAGAACAGCATTTATGAGATTTATCAGGAGCTGAAGGTGAAGTTTCCTGACCAGCTCTATAGGACGGTAATCGCCAATATTACCGATGCCCGGCGCATGGAGGAAGTCTTTGC
>JBJDWY010000069.1:0-48105 GCA_051866255.1 Anaerovibrio sp.
CTTCATACGTTCTCCCTTACATACAACACAATCCACACACACAATTCACGACACAAAAATCACAATGCATCAATCAGCATTGCAATGCTCGTTCCATAGGCCATGCCGCCTCAGCTAAAACCTGTACCAGGCGTTGTCCTCCAGCTCCACACGCTTTGCCAGCACAGCCGACTGCTGCAAAAGGCACCCCAGCATCTCAATGTCTTCCTTTACCACAGGCAGCTCCGACTTGCCGTCCTCCAGCTTGATGCTGTCCAGCCGCTCCATAATATCCCGCAGCTGCCTGTAAATCTGGCGATCCTGATTGCCTGGCATATCCCTGCCCAGCAAATAATCCAGGCTCACATCATAAAAATCTGCAAAATCTATCAGCGCCCCCAGCTCCGGCATCCTCTTGCCATGCTCTATCATGGAAATAGCTGCCGATGTATAATTCCTGTTATACCTTTCGTTATAAATCTTCCTAAAGGCTTCCTGGGTGTATCCTTTCTGCTTGCGCAGCTCCCTGAACCTCGTCATGATCTATCCCCACGCTCCTGTGAACATAATTTAACCCTGTTGATAACTATCCTGTCCATTATAGTACCACAAACGCCCCCCCCCGCAAGACATTTGCCCAAAAAATTAAAATTTTTCGGGGCCCCAAAAGTCTTGCGGAATATACCCATTGCTCTATTCGCTCTAAATCGTTAAAGAGCCTACTAAAACCCGAAACACTGCTCATGCCGTGCACGTATATGCATTTTCCCTGCCAGTTGTAGTACGCCATTATAAATAAAAAAAATATATATTTTTTTGACTACCGCCCAGCACAGAACGGCAACCGCAGCCAGACCGAATACCGCCTGCTGCCCCTGCCGGACAATGCAGCTGCCCACTTTTCACCTAATGAACATTCAGTCAGTGAACATTCACCTGCTGAATGCTCAAAAATCTGCCATCTCCACAGTCGGCTTCCCCATCGTTGTCTCCTGCTACCTGCTGGTAAAATTCCAAGCCACGCTGGACAGGTTTTCCAACAAGGTGGATGAGCTGATACTGGAACTGCGCAATGGCTATTATTATTTCAATCGCCCTGACACTGCTGCATAAACAGCAAAAAAATTAATACATAATAAAAAACTGGTATTTTCATTGACAAATGAAAATACCAGTTTTTTATTTCAATAGCTAATTTATAAAATTTCTTTTACCTTATCCAAGGCGCTTCTTATCACATCATCCATATCATAATACTTGTACTCTGCCAGCCTGCCACCAAAAATGACATTCTTCTCCCCTGCGGCCAGCTGGGCATATCTCTCGTACAAAGCCTGATTCCTGGCATCATTGACAGGATAGTAGGCTGTCTGTCCCGGCTGCCAGTCAGCAGGATATTCCCTGGTTATATAGGTCACAGGCTGGGTGCCAAACTCAAAATGCTTATGCTCAATCACCCTTGTATATGGCACCTGGCGCTCTGTATAGTTCATCACTGCCACCCCCTGATGATTGACCTCCTCCAGCCGTTCCGTCTCAAAGCGCAGGCCGCGATACTCCAGCTGCCCCAGCTGATAATCAAAATAAGCGTCAATGGCTCCTGTATATACCACATGCTTCGCCACAGCCCTGTATTCCTCACGGCATTCGTTATAATCCACGCCAGTGCGCACCTCTATGCCATCCAGCAGTCCATCAATCAGCTTATTGTAGCCGCCAATCGGAATCCCCTGATATCTGTCATTAAAATAATTATTGTCAAAAGTATACCGCACCGGCAACCGCTTAATAATAAATGCTGGCAATTCCCTGCAGCTTCTGCCCCACTGCTTTTCCGTATACCCCTTAATCAGCTTCGTATAAATATCCGTGCCAATCAAAGAAATTGCCTGTTCCTCCAGATTGCGTGGCTCACCGCTGACTGCCCTGCGCTGCTCCGCAATTTTCTCTGCTGCTTCCTTTGGCGTAGCTACGCCCCACATTTTGCTGAAGGTGTTCATATTAAAGGGCAGATTGTACAATTCCCCCTTATAATTCGCCACCGGGGAATTCACATAGTTATTAAACTCCGCAAACTGCTGCACATACTCCCATACTTCCCTATCATCCGTATGAAAAATATGGGCACCGTATACATGGATGTTGATGCCTTCCTTTTCCTGGCAATAAACATTTCCTCCGGTATGCTCACGTTTTTCCAGCACCAGCACAGACCTGCCAGCCTTCTTCATTTCATGGGCAAACACCGCACCATACAGCCCACTGCCCACTATCAGATAATCGTACACAGCCATCTCTCCTGAAAATCAAATTCCTGCACTGCAAGCTCATGCAACTGTACTCAAGTATAACATATTACCTCTTGCCTGGCACCATTTTCTGCAAATAAGCCTCGCTGTCTGACAGCAAAAGCTGCAAATCCTGCCAGTCCTGCTGGCAGAAGCATGCCTCATACAGTTCCTGCTTGTTCTCAGCTCCCCGGAATTCCTCCAGCATGTGCTGCACATAAAGCTGCCGATATTCCCTGCCAATGCGGTGCAGGGTAAACACAGCGTTAGTGTATTTCTTGCTCCAATAAATGCCCTTGAACTTGGCAAAGTCCTTGCTGCTGGACAAAAAGCCGTAAATAAAGCCGTATTCCTCATTGATGGCAAAGAGCTTGTCCGACCGCACCGAGGAATCAGGATTGTCACGGCGATAATAATACCCCGGCTTGTCAATGAACATCACCCTTTGAGCATAGCACATCAGCTGGAACCAGAAGCCATTGTCCTGATAGGACGCCCCCGGCGTTTCATTGTGGCGGATATGATGCTCCTGCAAAAAATCACGGCGGATAATCCCGCACCAGCTCATCATGGCACAGGCAAAAAACTTCAGCTCCGCCTCCTGTGGATTATGCACCACATTGTATACCCCCTCAAGAGCGGCATGCTGGTACTCCTTCTTGCCCTCGCGCCAATCACCCGTAAAATGGTAATAATCCGCCTTGGTGATTTCCGTCTGATATTTTTCAGCCGTCTCCACCAAAGTAAACAGCATATCCGCCCCCATGGCATCATCAGCTTCCAAAATCTGGATATACTTCCCCCGGGCAGCATCCATGCCGGTATTGACCGTATGGCCGTAGCCGGTATTTGCCTTGCTGATAATCCTTATCCTGTCATCCCGGTCAGCATAAGCCTGCAAAATATCTGCCGAACCATCTGTGGAGCCATCGTCCACCGCAATAATCTCAATCTCCTTCAGTGTCTGCTCCATGGCACTTTCCAGTGCCCCTGCCAGATATTTCTTCACGTTGTACACGGGAATAATCACTGACACCAGCGGACTGTCCTTGTCATAGGTATAATATTCCTTGAACTCCGCAAACCTGCCAGTCTTGTGCTTTTTGAGATAATCCTCCATGAGCTTGTCGCCCACGGCTCCCATATACTTTGCCGCGGCCTTGTAATCTCCCTGCTTTTCTGCATTTTTCCCTGCCAGATAGCATATCCTGACATTCTTGCTGACCTGCTTTTCAATGGCATACCAGGGAGAACGGCGCACAACTTGCCAATAGGGCTCCGCTATCTGCTCATCTGCATACTCAAACCAAGGCTTGCCCTCATTGAGAAAATGCCAGAAAACATTCTGGCTTTCGTCGCAATGGATTTTATAGTGGTTGAAGGCATCCATCAGCAGTATGGTGCTGCCCTCCCAGACCTTGAAATCCCCCTGCAAGACATGGTTGATAGCATCCTGCTCCAGCAAACCATACCGCGGCTTGTTCTGCTTGAAGTCCGTCAATATTTCCTGCGTCAGGTTCATCTCCCGCCATTTTGCCACATCAATCAGCATGCACCCGGCATTCAGATAGTTTTCCGACCTGAGATTCAGCCTCTTTGCACTGCGCTTATGATTGCCCTCGTTGACAGCCGCCAGGGGATGCCCCTCCAAATCCGTCTGCCACAGATTGTCCAGCCTGCTGACGCACAGCATATCCGCGTCCAGATACAGCACACGCTCCACATCATCAGGAACCACCAGCGGCACCATCAGCCTGATCAGCACCGTATTATTCAGCCTGCCGATGCCGATATTGCCCAGTGCCTCATCCATTTCCGCCAATTCCTTGGAAACCTCATAGACACATATCTCCACGTTGCTATAGAGATTGCCCATTTCCTCCAGCTTTTCGATATCCTCGTCATTGATTCCCTTGGCAAAAAGATGAAATGCCACGGGATGCCCCGGATTTTTCAGCACAATCGAGGTCATGACAATCCCGGCATATTTAACGTAATTGGCATCTACGCCAAAGGCACAGTGAAATTTTTCCTGCATAGCTCTATTACTCCCCTATACAAAACAAGGCCTTCCCACGCAGAATTATCCCTAATTCTCCCATGAGAAAGCCTCATCTGCTCTTTATCCTGTTGTTAGAAGCTCCATCTATAACCCAGATTTACGCGCCAGTTTTCTGACATCTTATCTGCCAAAGCCGTGCGTGTCAGCTCGCCATAAAGGTTCTGCTGCGGTGCAGTCTGGAAATTGAAGCCGATGCCGTACTCCATCCATGTGTCCTTAAAATCTGCCGTTGTCTTGTCATGCAAGGTCTTATAAGTCATGTAAGTCGTATTCTCACCAACAAATTCCCTCAAAATAGAGCAGGTCAGATAAAAATTACCCTTGTCTACCTTTCTGCCAAAGTTAAAGCCTGCCCTGCCCACAAGGGAATCCGAGCCCTGCATGTCAATCCTGGAGCCGTTGCTCATGTAGAAGGTATCACCATCCATGCGGCTATAATTCAGCTCCACCTGCGGTTCTATATAATAACCGCTCTTGAGCTGCTGCCGATAGCCATACTCCAATGAGGTATTAAGACCGTTGGAGCTGGTATCACCACTATATGTCTTGTGGGTATTATAATCAGTAGCAGTGATTTCATTGGACATGCGCCCATATTTCATGATGGCATCAATATAATGCCCCTTGTTGCCGATAAAGCTGCCATACACTCCCAGGAAATTACCATTACCGCTGCCATCAGCTCCCATACCGCTGAAATCAGCATTGGTATGCAGATAGCTAAGACCGGCAATCACCTTGCCGTCATTTCTTTCATAAGTCCTGTCATAACCGCCCTGAATGCCCAGCATCTTGTAGCTCATGCCGTCTTCCATGTCACCATCACCGCCATAGCTGCGGAGCCAAACACCTTCCTCGGCAGTGTTGTCCCGCAGGTCACCCATACGCTTATGAATATCATTGTTGGCAATACGCGACAAGGAGAAGAATACCCTCTGAGTATTGCAGATAATCTTGGTAACAGCTTCCATCTCTGCTTTCATTTCCGCCTGCTCAGCTGCACGTATTTCTTCATCAGTAGGGCCTATCTCAGTTTGTACTAATGTATAGCCCTGAGTATATACCATACTACCACTCCCAGAATCCACTGTTTGAATCTCTGTAAGAACATTTGTCCATCCAAGTGCTGCATTTGCAACTCCTGGCACAAACAAAGCATACCCATCAAAGCTTGCATGCTCATCCACATTTACTTCCGGCTCCGGCATAGCAACTGCCGCCACACCCTGGGCACCTGCCACTACAGTCAGCGCCGTCATTACCTTTGCCAAAGAGCTTTTTGCCCTTTCCGGCATCATATTTAACATATCCATTCCCCCATTATAATTATCTGTATAAAACCACAGGACAATTATACTTAAAAAATGAATACATGGTCAAACGATTTTTGTTCAAATAACTAGGCAATTTGCTTCATTTTTTGTTCAAATTCACAGCGCTATCACGCCGTAATGCACCTTGGAATACTTTCCGCCCACCAGCCTATGAAAGCCCAGCCTGGTAAATTCGCCGCTGCCGCTGGCTTCCTTCATGACAACCCGCAGCCTTGCCACACGACAGGCCTCGGTCACGGCTTCCTCAGACAAAGGACGATGGTCAGCCACGCCACGCAGGGGCGAAATGCTGCTGCTGGCAGTCAGGGGCTTTCTGAACATGGGATCAAAATACACCACATCCACGGAGTTGTCCGGCTGCTGGCGAAGATAGTCCAAATAATCCTCATTGACCACATTGATGCGCCGCATGGCAGAATACAGGGGATAGTTGCCCGGCAGGAAATGCTGCAAGCCGTAGCCTGTCACCGCCGCAATCAAAGGACTGACCTCAAGGCCGGTAACACTGCCACTCTCCCCGACACCAAAGCTTGCCACGATAGCATCCGCCCCAAAGCCCAGGGTACAGTCCAGCACGGACATGCCCTCCTGCAAGCCCATGGCCTCAGTCATGTGGTCTTTTTCTCCTAACCGCAGATTTTTCAGCCGCAGCTGGGACATATTGGGATGAAAGAACAGCTCCCCTGCCTCCGTGTGCAGCCGCAGTTCCTTCTGCAGAGCCACCAGCACCGCATCCGCCTGATAGCGTTCCATCAGCTCCGCCACAGACTCCTTCTGCCGTGGCACCTGCCTCAGCCCCAGCTTTGCTGCCATCTCAGCCGCCAGCTCAAGGCTCTCCTTATGACATTTTCTATCCGTAGTCACTACTGCAACCACACAACTTCACCACCAGACTAAATTTATTTATCGAACATTTTAACAGTAACAAAAGATAGTATGACAATTATGTACATTTCAGCAGGAACGAAGAACGGCATGGCATGTACCATTCATAGGGCACTGAGACGCGCCTCGGTACTTAACGATACACAAGCCGCAGGCGCAGTGTGAGTTTAGTACCGCTAGGCGTGGATAGTAGCGCGAGCGTGCCCAAGAATGGTACAGCCATGCCGTTCGCGATATTATTGCACGATATTATTGCACGATATTATTGCGCGATATTATTGCGCGATATTATTGCGCGATATCATTGCGTGATATTCAAAATCCTGTCCTCTTAAACATCTTCGCCAGCTCATCAGTGCTGAATTTAATAATTGTCGGCCGTCCATGAGGACAGGTATAAGGCATTGCCGTATCATTGAGCTCTGCCAGCAAAATCTCCATCTGCCGGAAATTCAGCTTGAACCCGGCCTTGATGGCTGCCTTGCAGGAAGCGGTGGCAATAGCTGCCTGACGAAGCTCCGCCGCCGATGGCTTGTGCAGCTCCTCCAAGGATGCCAGTATTTCCCGGATAAAATCCTCCGCTTCCCCGGAGGGCACATCCGCAGGCACTTCCGTCAGCCGGAACTGGTTTGGCCCCGAAGGCTCCAGCCCGAAGCCCAGCTCCTTCAGCATAGCCAGATTATTTTCAATAACCTCCGCTTCATGGCTGCTGAAATCCAGCATCAGGTGCACCAAAAGCTGCTGCACAGGAATCTCCCCTGCCCGTGCCGAAAACCTGTCAAACAAAATGCGCTCATGGGCTGCATGCTGATCCACAATATACAGTCCATCTGCATCCTGGGCAATGATATATGTATTGTCCACCTGCCCGATAGGCACCATCCGGCAGGAATTTTCCCTATCATTTTCCACAGGCATAGGCTCAGACTCAGACACAGACTCAGGTACCGGCTCGGACACCGTTTCAGTCTCAGGCACAGATACCATCTCAGGCACCGTTTCAGCCTCAAACTCAAACTTAGGCACACACACCGGCTTAGGCTCAACCTCAGGCTCAGCAGGCTCAGCAGGCTCAGCAGGCTTAGGCACATCCATCCTGGCTGCCGCCTCACGCCACTGCATAGCCGCCTGCCTCCGTTCCTCATACACAGGCACATACCTGGCAGGAGCCGCTGAAGCACGTTCCACATCCTTTGCCTCCAGCAAGTTTTCCATATACGGCTTCCCAGCTGCCGGACTCATATCATGCATATCATGCAAATCCTGCATCCCATGAGCCACATGCCTGTCTATCTCCGCCTGCTCCACCCCGGCAGCCATATTCCCCAGCTGTCCCAGCTGCCGCACCTCATCCTTTGGCCTGATGGCATCCAGCACAGCCTTGTAGACAGCCTTGAACACCCTGCTCTCATCCTCAAACTTCATCTCGCTTTTCTGAGGATGCACATTCACATCAATAGTATTCTGAGGCACCTGAATATTCAGTGCCACCATGGGATAGCCGGTCTTGGGTATCAGGGCATGATAAGCATTATCAATGGCCTTGGCAATAGCGCGATTAGCAATAATCCTGCCGTTGACAATAAAGGTCTGCCAGCTGCGGCTGCTCCTGATAGCTGACGGCTTGGTAACAAAGCCTGAAAGCCTTATATCCTCGTCCTCAAACTCCAGAGGCAGCAGTGCGCTCCCCACCGTACCGCCATAGATGCTTTGCAGGGTATCCTTCAAATCACCATTGCCCGGCGTAGACACAGCCATCTTATTGTTATTTATCAGCTTAAAGGCAATCTGCGGATTGGAAATCGCCAGCTTGACTATAAACTCATTGATTTTGCCGCCCTCGGTATTATTGGTCTTCAAAAACTTTTTCCTGGCAGGTGTATTGAAAAACAAATCCTCCACCCGGATGGTGGTGCCGATGCCGCAGCCTGTTTCCCCAATCTCCGGCAGGCTGCCGCCGCTGATTTTAATCTCCGTCCCCAGCTCGTCACCAGCCTGACGGGTAGTCAGGGTAAAGCGTGACACAGAGGCAATGCTGGGCAGTGCCTCCCCCCGGAAGCCCAGGGTACCGATGGTCAGCAGGTCATCCACCTTCACAATCTTGCTGGTGGCATGGCGGAGGATGGCCAGCTCCGCATCCTGACGGCTCATGCCGATGCCGTTGTCCGACACCCGCATAAAGCTGGTGCCGCCAGCGGCAATCTCCACCTCGATGCGGTCAGCATGGGCATCAATGGCATTTTCCACCAGCTCCTTGATGACGGAAGCCGGACGCTCCACCACCTCACCGGCAGCAATCTTGTTAATGGTATTATCATCCAGCACATGCACAAAGCTCATCCCAGGCCAGCCTCCTTCTTCGCCTGCTGCTGCAAGCGGTACAGCTCATTCATTGCCTCCAGCGGCGTCATGGTCATCACATCCAGCTTCAGCAGATCATCACTGAGGCTGCTGGCAAACAGGGAGCCCATATCGGCACTTCCCTTAACAGGCTTAGCAGGCTTCACAAGCTTATCAGGCTTGCCAGTTTTTGCAGCCTTAACATTCTCAGCACCATCTGCTCCCACATCTACCACAGCCATTACATCAGCTGAAGCTTCCGCCACCTGCGGCACAGCTGCCCCCTTTTCCAGGGTTGCCAGGATTTTTTCCGCCCTGCCTGTCACCGCCTTGGGCAGGCCTGCCAGCCTTGCCACATGGATGCCGTAGGACTTATCCGCCGCCCCGGCAATAATCCGCCGCAAAAAGGTAATATCCCTGCCCTTTTCCTTGACAGCGATACAGAAATTCCTGATTTTATCATCTTCCAAATCAGTCAGTTCATGGTAGTGAGTGGCAAACAAGGTCTTGGCATGCACCTTTTCCCTGATGTGCTCGATCACCGCCCGGGCAATGCTCATGCCGTCAAAGGTGCTGGTTCCCCTGCCTATCTCATCCAAAATCACCAGGCTGTCACTGGTGGCATACTTCAAAATCTGCGCCACCTCGTTCATCTCCACCATAAAGGTGCTCTGGCCGCTGACCAGATCATCACTGGCACCGATACGGGTAAAAATCCTGTCCACCGGCGCAATCACCGCTTCCCGTGCCGGGAGAAAGCTGCCAATCTGCGCCATCAGCACCAGAAGTGCCGTCTGCCGCATATAGGTGGACTTGCCTGCCATATTGGGCCCGGTAATCAGCATAATCTCGCAGTCCTCATGGTTCAGCCGGGTATCGTTGGGCACAAACAAATCCCGCTGGAGAATCCGCTCCACCAGAGGATGCCTGCCGTCTTTGATGTCGAGCTGTCCGTTATTGGCCAGCCGCGGCCGCACATAGTTGTAGCTGGCTGCCGCCTCCGCCAGCCCTGTCAGCACATCCAGCCGTGCAATCTCCCGGGCCGTAGCCTGAATATCCCCCAGCTTTTCTTTGATGATATCCCGGATTTCCACAAAGAGGTTATATTCAATGGAAACGATTTTCTCCTGGGCTCCCAGGATTTTCGTCTCAAACTCCTTCAATTCCTCCGTGATATACCGCTCCGCATTGGCCAGTGTCTGCTTGCGGACATAATGAGGCGGCACCTTGTCCGCACCGCTGTTGCGCACCTCGATATAGTAGCCGAAGACCTTGTTGTAGCCGATTTTCAAAAAGCGGATGCCTGTCTTTTCCTTCTCCTGCTCCTCCATCTGCTGCAAAAGCTGCCTGCTGTCACGGGAAATCAGCCGGTACTGGTCCAGCTCCTCATTGTAGCCGTCACGGATAATCCCCCCGTCACGGATGGTCAGCCCCGGCTCATCCACGATGGCCCGCTGCAGCAAGTCCACAAAATCCTCATAGAGATGGATGCCCTCCCGGCACTTCTGCAAAAGCCTTGACTTCGCCCCCGCCAGGGCGGCATGAATATCCGGCAGCGCCATAAAAGAGGTACGCAGTGCTGCCAAATCCCTGGCATTGGCACTGCCCACCTCAATACGGGTTAAAAGCCGCTCAAAATCATAGATGCTCTTGCAGGCTGCCTGCAGCTGCTGCCGCATGAGAAAATCCCCTGCCAGCTCCTCCACGCTGTCCAGCCGCTGATTGATTTTGCCGATGTTCATCAGGGGATATTCCAGCCATTTTTTCAGGAGCCTTGTCCCCATAGCCGTATGGGTAAAATCCAGCACATCCAGCAGGGTATCCTTCTTGCCGCCGTCCCGGAGGTTCCTGGTAATCTCCAGGTTGCGCAGGGTGCAGGTATCCACCACCAGGTTCTCCGAATAATCCAGCCTGGTCAGCTGGGAAAGATGGGTTAAATCCGTCCGCACCGTGTCATGGAGATACCCCAAAAGGGTAGCCACTGCCACCTCTGCCAGAGGCTCTGCCGGGCGGTTGTTGATGTCAAAATGCTGCACCAGAAGATCCTGCACATTCTTCACCGGCGCCTCAATATCCGTAAAAAGGCAGCTTGCCATCCTGAGAGAGACAAACTCCTCCAGCTCCTGGCGGCAGGACAGCTCCCCCAGCACAAGAAGCTCCGGCATCATGATGCGGTACAGCTCATCATACAGCCCCTGCTGGCGGTCAGCCCCCTTGTAGATGCAGTAAAAGCACTCGCCGGTGGAAATATCCGCCCCTGCCAGCACCAGCTGGCCCTCCTGTTCATACACCAGGGCAATATAGTTGTTCTGGGCAGATTTCAGCACGCTTTCCTCAAGGATGGTGCCGGGGGTGACTACCTTTACCACCTCACGCTTGGTCAGCCCCTTGGCCTTGGGGTCACCAATCTGCTCGGCAATGGCCACCCGGTAGCCCTTGGTTACCAGCTTGCCTAGATAGCTGTCCACAGCATGATAAGGGATGCCGCACATGGGATTTTTCGCCACGTCCCCGCTGCGGCTGGTCAAAGTAAGCCCTAGTTCCTTGGATACTATCTCCGCATCCTTAAAGAACATCTCATAAAAATCCCCCAAACGAAAAAACAAAATCTCCTTGGGATGAGCCTCTTTGATTTCCATATACTGCTGCTGCATCGGGGTAAGTTCCATTAGTGCCAATCTCCTTTAATTAATGCCAATCTCCCTTAATCTAGTTCGCCTTTAACTCAGGGGCAAATCTCCCATAGTCTGCTTCCCATTTACCTCAGGGGCAAATCTCCCTCAAGCCAGTTCTCCCTTGAGCAGCCAGGTCTGGGCGGTGTGTATCTTCACCTGCACCAAATCCCCCGGCTTTTCACTGCCTGACCGCTTCCAAAGCACAATCTTGTTGGTATCGGTACGTCCCGTCCAGACCGTATCATCCGTCTGGCTAGGCCCCTCCACCATGACCTCAACCGTCTTGCCTGTCAGCTGCTGGTTGATTGCCAGGCTGATGCTGTTCTGCAGCTCCATCAGCCTGTTCAGCCGCTCATGCTTGCAGCGGTCATCCACCTGATTTTCCATCTCTGCCGCCGGAGTGCCGGAACGCTTGGAGTAAATAAAGGTATATGCCTGGTCATAGCGTATCTCAGCCAAAAACTCCATCAGCTGCTGGAAATCCTCCTCGGTTTCCCCAGGAAAGCCTACAATCAGGTCTGTAGTCAGGCTGGCCTCCGGCACAGCCGCCCTGATTTTCTTTACCAATTCCTTATAAGCCTCCACCGTATAAACCCGGTTCATAGCCTTCAAAATCCTGTTGCTGCCGTACTGCACAGGCAGATGGAAATGCTTGCAGATATGGCGGCTGTTCTTGATGACCTCAATCACCTCATCGCTTAAATCCTTGGGATGGGAGGTCATATAGCGAATCCTCTCGATTCCCTCCACCTTGTCCACCATGGCCAGAAGCTCCGCAAAGCTGGCCTTGCCGTGATCCTTGCCATAGGAATTCACATTCTGTCCAAGCAGTGTAATCTCCTTGAAGCCCTGGGCTGCCGCTTCCTGTACCTCTTTCACGATATCCTCCGGCAGGCGGCTCCGCTCCCTGCCCCTCACATAAGGCACGATGCAGTAGGTGCAGAAATTGTTGCAGCCGTACATGATGGGAATCCAGGCTGACAGGGCAGTCTTCCTGTGGATTGCCACATCCTCCGGCATTTCGCTTTCCTTGATTTCCGTGTCCACCACATGCTTGACGCTGGCAGCCTCCAGCTTCTGCACGGTGCTGACCACCTCGTGAATCTTGTTGGTGCCCAGCACAAAATCAATATGAGGTGCCCTCTTAATGAGCTTTTCCCCTTCCTTCTGAGCCATGCAGCCGGTGATGCCCAGCAGCAGGTCAGGATTTTCCCGCTTCAAGCCCTTGATTTCGCCAATCTTGCCATACACCTTGTCCTCTGCCGTCTCCCGCACGCAGCAGGTATTAATCATGATAAGGTCGGCCTGCTCCATGCTCTCTGTAGGCTCATAGCCGATTTTTGCCAGCTCACCTTCCATGCGCTCCGCATCACTGAAATTCATCTGGCAGCCATAGGTTAAAAATTTTACATATTTTTTGTTTTCTGACACCTTTTCTATCATCCTTTTAATATTTTTCCATAGATTTCACTCGTTTATTGACTCTTAATTTTAACAAAAAAAGTCGGAAATGTCCATAACCACCATAAACGCCATAAATTCATAAATTCATAAATTCATAAGAATTTCTGCCTGCCCTCTGTAATCATCACCGCCTTTTTGCGTATAAGATGCAGAAAGTGGGACAAATTGAGGAAAATCTCCTTGGCAGCAAGCAAAAAGCAGGAATTTCACAAAATTTGTCGAATATAGCGAATATAATCGAATGTAAATGTCTACAGGATGAACATCAAATGCTAAATGAAACATAAGAAATGAGGAATGAAGAATGAATCTGAAGAAATTATTAGTTTTTATCTCCGCCCTTGCCATGAGCATCATGCTGCTGACAGGTGTGTGCAGTGCAGCCGCCAGCCAGGGCAGCAACGGCAAGGACAAGGTAGCCATCCTGCTGATGGGCAGCAACGACTTCAAGTCCACCCAGTATTTCACCATGATTGAAAACCACTTTTTAAAGAACAACCCTCATGCCGGCCAGATTGTCCTGGGGGCCGACATTCAGAGCAAATACCAGGAATACTGGCTGGACAAGGGCTTTCTGGAGGAACAGCAGCCAACCAAAGAGGACCTGCTGGCCATGCCGGAATACCTTGGCACAGACAAGGTACTGGTGCTGATTGTCAAGGACCCGGTAGTGGAAAAGCATTTTGCCTTTACCCTCATGGAATCCGGCGAAAAATCCCGTGCCTCCATCCAGATTAACGCCTTCCTGATTGACAGGGAAAAAATCATCAAGAGCAAGGTTTCCAACAACGAGGATGATTCCTTCTCCAGCGACCTGCGCGCCAAGCGGGGAGCTTTCAAGAAGTGCATGAAGGAGCTGAGTGCCGAGATGCTGCCCCTTTTCTAAGCAGTACCGCACGCTAAAAAAACATCTGCAATAATATTAAACGGGCTGTTCCTATACGATGGAAGCAGCCCGTTTTTTATCTAGCAACTATATAACTATTAGCTATTAATTATTGATTTTTGTATTTATCCCATGCCCCGGTATAATCGTCAATGCCGAACTTTTCAGGGGCAAAAACAGGATCCCGGCCATCTTTTTTCTGCTGCTCATAATCCCGAAGAATTGCCACAGCCTTTGGCGCCATCAGGATAATGGCAATGATATTCGCCCAGCCCAGCAGGCCGTAGCCAATATCGCCCAGTGCCCAGATAGCATCCGCATTCACCAGGCAGCCAAAGAAGGAAGCCAGCACAAAGATAATCCGCACGGTATTCAGTGCCAGCTTGTTGCGCTTGAACAGATAGCGGATATTTGCCTCCGCCTGATAGCAGTAGCCAGTCAGGGAGGTAAACACGAACAGCACGATAATCACCGCCAGCACCTTGCCGCTCCATGCCCCGAAGGTATTCATCAGGGCGTACTGAGCCCACTTGATGCCGGACTCAATATCACCGATGCTGCTGAACAGCAATCCCCCCTGACCATCTGATACATTGTAGGTGCCGGTCAGCATGATAATCAGGGCCGTAGCCGTGCCAATCAGCAGGGTGTCCACATAGATGGAGCATGCCTGTATCAGCCCCTGCTTGGCAGGATGGGAGGTCTCAGCTGCTGCCGAAACGATGGCGCCGCAGCCCATGCCTGCCTCGTTGGAATAGATGCCACGCTTGACGCCCCAGGAAACAGCGGAGCCGATAATCCCGGCAAACAGCGGCTCAGCACCTATAGCGGAAGTGACAATCATCTGCAGCATCCCCGGAATCTTGTCAAAATTCATCCCCAGGATAACCACCGCAAAGCCCATGTAAATCAGGCACATAAAAGGCGTCAGGATTTCTGCCACCTTGGAAATGCGCTTGATGCTGCCGAAGATGATAAAAGCCAGCAGGGCACAGCAGATAAAGCCCACAATGGTCCTGTCCACCGCAAAGGCTTCCTCAAAAACCAGCACCAGGGAGTTTATCTGCACCCCCGGCAGCAAAAGTCCCGGCCCCATCACCGCCAGCACCGCAAAAAGCCTGGCATAATTTTTGCACTTCAGGCCATGCTCCAGATAGTAGGCAGGGCCTCCCATAAACACGCCGCTGGAATTCTTTATCTTGTAGGCCTGCCCCAGCACCGACTCCGTAAAAGCGGAAGCCGCGCCAATAAAGGTAATCATCCACATCCAGAAGATAGAGCCCGGCCCTCCGATGAAAATCGCCGTGGCCACACCGGCAATATTGCCCATGCCAACCCTTGCCCCTACCGTGGTGGCAAAGGACTGAAATGAGGAAATGCCATGCTCGCTTTTCTTGTCACCAAAAAGCAGCCGCACCATCTCCCCAATCAGCCGCACCTGGGGAAATCCCAGGCGTACAGACAGGTACAGCCCTGCTCCCAGGCAGAGGCTGACCAGCGCCATGCTCCAAATCAAAGCATCCAGCTCATTCACCAGAACTGAAAAATTTTCCATACAATAACAACCCCTAACACATTTCTTTAAACTATCACGATACCCAAAATGCCAATATGCAATATGCAAACAGCAATATATCAATCAATATACCAAGCGATGCATATATCAATATCGCCATCTATATATAAATCAATATACCAGCGCAGTGAACATATTTTATAGCCTTTGCGCACAACCGTCAAACCAGTCCACTGCACAAATACTTTAAAATTCCAGCTCCACACCCGAAAGACAAAAAATAATCAAAAGCCAGAAAATCTCCCACAAAAAAAGCGGTCAGAGAAACGCCCCCTGCACCGTTTTTTTGCAGTTTTTTAAGTTTTTTCTATTATCTTTATTAATGCCGCCACGAATTTATTCCATAAACAGCAATTTATTCCATAAACAGCTAAACTGATGCGCCATATATCTGTCAATTACCTGCAAGCTATTTTTCCAGCATGGCTGACCTGACATTGCTCAAAACCCCCAGATGCACCTCCATCGGCAGGTTGTCCACCGTTTCCTCCGGCTTCTTCGTGCAGCCGTCCACGCTGCCTGCCAGCACCATTTCATGCAGCATGCCCCGCTCCATATCATCAGAAGGCAGCAGGTTGATGCCGTACATTTTGGACAGCAGGGCACTGACACCCCAGCCCCACCAGTTGGAAACTCCGCTGATGAGGGCAATGTCCGCCACCTCCCTGGCACAGATATCCTCCCCGTGAGGGACATACTTTTCGATGGTCTCCGCCAGGGCACCCATGCCGATTTCGTTGCCGCCGTCACCAATGGAAATAGTAGTTATGCCCCGTTCCCGGGCGGCTTCAATAATGCTGGAAGCATCCACGAACATGGCATCAATAATGCCCCCACGCATGTTGTGATAATGCCCATCCCGTGCCTTGCCGGGACGCTCAATAGTCAGCACATGGCTTGGCCTGATGGCATCCAGCTGGGCAGCAATAAACTCATCCGCCTCATACCTTGGCAGCATGAGGGGCCGGCATTTGCAGCCACGCCTGGTCACTGCCGCATTCACCACCCAGTAGGCTTCCTCATCCGTCAGCAGCCACACCGGTACACCGATGGACTCAAAGGCAAAGGCAAGATTGGCAGCCCCCAGGGGGCCATCCGTCTCCCCGGTAAAATTGTGGAGCCCCAGCCGCACAGGAAAGCCCGTCAGGATAACCACGCCGGTAATCTTCGTCAATGCTTCCTGCAGCCTGTCCAATGGGTTGGCAGGCGCATTGGCTAAAAGCCCCCTGTTGCCCGGATCATATCGCATTGCTTCATCTAATTTCTTAAAAAAGCCCACAGCAAACACACCTCACAATTCAATCCATTCACACGATACAATTGTAATATAATTTACGACTTTATTTTATTATTTTATTATTTTATTTTCTTCTGCTCCAAAAAATCGTTGACCGCATCATTTTTCATGTTGGTAATAAACATGTGCCCCGGTGCATGGGTAATCACCAGCGGCAGCTTTGCATGCTCAATCACCGACTGAGGTGTAACCCCGCAGCCCCAGAAGACAGGAATCTCCCCCGGCAGGATGTCCACCGGGTCACCGTAGTCCGGCTTCATCAAGTCCGTAATCCCCAGCTTCTCAGGCTCTCCGATATTCACAGGCGCACCATGCACGTTGGGGAAACGCCCTGTTATCTCATTAGCTCGCTCCGCATCCTCCGGCGTCATAGGCCGCATGCTGACCACCAGCTCCCCCTTAAATGGGCCGGCAGGGTCAGTCATCACCTTGGTGCGGAACATAGGCACATTGCGCCCCATGGAAATATGCCGCACATCGATACCGGCCTCCATCAGGGCTTCCTCAAAAGAAAAGCTGCAGCCAATCAAAAACACCGCCATGTCATCCTGCCAGTAAGGTGTAGCATCCGTCACTTCCTTTACCAGCACGCCATTTTCAAAAATGCGGTACTTGGGAATATCCGTCAGGATATCTGCCCCCTTGCCCATGTCCTGCACATACCTGCTGCCATGAATAACCTCCAAAAGAGGGCATGGCTTTGGATTCTGCCGGGCAAACTGCTCAAAGTCCCCGGCGTATTTCTCCGGCATAATCACCAGATTTGCCTGGGCATAGCCGTTGCACATGCCGGATGTCTGCCCGGTGATTTCACCGCTCCTGATTTTCAGCCATACATCCTCCGGCCTCGCATTGCTATAATCTGCCATGAAAATCACTCCTGCCTTATAGTCACATCAAACCTGCCATCATATCATATTTCCAGTCACATCAGGCTCTTATTCACATCTGCCTTATAGTCACATCAAAAGCTTCGCCATTTATCGTCAGCCTGAACTGTTTTGCCCCTGCACCGGACACCGCCAGCACAGCCTGTTCCTTCATCTGATTGATAACCTTGACCATAGTCTCATGCTGCTGCCGCAAAAGCTGCTGTGCCTCCTGCACGGAAATCAGCTTGAACTGCAGCCTGTCCCCGGGCATAGACTGAGCCAGAAGGGGCAAATCCACAGTTGCCACCGTAGCCAGCTTCGGATACCCACCTGTGGTCTGATGGTCTGCCAGCATAATGATGGGCTGGCCGTCCGGGGGAATCTGAACTGAGCCGAAGGCTATGCCATCCGTAATCAAATCCTGCTGCTTTGCCTTTTCCACCGCCGGCCCCTGCAACCTGTAGCCCATGCGGTCAGAATTATTTGATACTGTATAGACAGCATCTGCAAAGGCAGCAATGGACTGCCGGGAAAAATAATCCTCCTGGGGACCCAATATCACCCGTATCTGCCTGATTTGGCCGCCGTCAGTTCCTGTAACAACACCGTTGTTTATCAAGGTATCCACAAACTTTTCCGGCAAAGCCCGAAGGCCTGCCCTGCCTGCCAGTGCCTTGGCAGCATACTCCCCCGGCTTTCCCACCGGCAGCACATCTCCTGCTGCCAGCTTGCGCCCCAGATGGCCACCCAGCCCCAGCTTGAGATTGGTTGACCTGCTGCCCAGTGCCCTGTCTGTGGCAAAGCCCCCTGACACGGCAATATACGCCCGGAGGCCTGATTTTTGCGCCGCCACCTTCAGCCGCTGACCAGCCTTGACAGCTATCGCCCTATAGGGCTGCACAGGTACGCCATCCAGCTGCACATCAGGCATGCCTCCGGCAACAGCTACCAGCGCATCCTGCCCAAATTCCAGCTCCGGCCCCAGATAGGTCGCCTCCAGCAGGGCAGCATCCTCAGAAAGCTCGTCGTTGCCCACCAGGGCATTGGCCAGCAGGGCGGCAGTCCTGTCCATTACCCCTGAGACCTGTATGCCGCTGGCCTGATAGCCATACCTGCCCTCATCCTGCACCGTAGTCAGCATGCCGCCATTTATCACCATGATACCTGCCATCGTCTCACCCACCGCAATTTCACAAAAAACATTCATCAAAATTCATTGACGTACATTAATGCTCACTAACACATAAAAATATCCGCCAAAATTCACTAACACTATTCACTAACACTATTCCCTATCATTCGCTATCGCCTTGTATTCAGCCTCAGAAATCGGCTTGAATTTCACATAGCTGCCAGCCGACAGCAGCACGGGATTTTCATTTGCTGCATCATACAGCTTCAAAGGCGTGCGGCCAATAATCTGCCAGCCCCCCGGTGACTCCACGGAATAAATCCCCGTCTGCCCTCCGGCAATGCCCACGCTGCCAGCGGCAATCTTCAGCCGGGGAGATTTTTTCCTTGGAGTAGCCAGCCTTTCATCCATACCGCCCAGATAGGGGAAGCCAGCCACAAACCCCAGCATATACACAGGGTACTCAGGGGCAGCATGCAGCCGGATGACGTCCTCTGCCGTCATGCCGTGTTGCGTTGCCACCTCATCCAGATCAGGGCCGTACTCGCCACCGTACACCACGGGAATTTCCACGACTTTCCTTTCCCCTGCATCCGCCAGCTTCATGCTGCCAATAACAGACGAAAGCTTCTCCACCAGCTCATCATAGCCCAGCACCAGCGGATCGTACACTATCATAAGGGCACAATATGTTGGAACTGTTTCCACAATTCCTTCAAGCTCCCCTTCTGCCACTGCCTTTTCCACGCAGCCTTGCAGTGCCATGACCTTGCGATTGATTTCAATATTTATTTCCTGCCCGAACTCCACGGAAACCGCGCTGTCACCCAGCACCAGAAAGCGCACCCCGGCAGGAACAGCTGACTCTGCCAAGCATGTCACCCCATTTCCTCTTTTTCTCAAACATTCTTTTCCTCAAACACTCTTTATCTCAAACAACATCCTGCACAATATTGCGTTTATGGTTGCTGAAAGTTTTGCACGGCAATCCCTTCTGCCGTCAGGGAGGCACGGATTTTCTTCACCAGCTCAATAGCCGCCTCATTGTCTCCATGCACGCAGATGCTGTCTGCCTTAATATCTATGGTCTTGCCATTAATGCTGACCACCTTGTTTTCCTTTGCCATTTTTACTGCTCTGGCTGCCGCCTCATCCCCATCGTGGATGACTGCTCCCAGAATCTTGCGGTTCACCAGTGAGCCATCGTCATTGTAGGCCCGGTCAGCAAAAACCTCGCTGATGACAGGCAGGCCTGCCTTCTCCGCTTCCTCAAGCATCACGGAGCCAGCCAGCCCCATGAGATAAATCCCCGTATCCACGCTGGCCACAGCCTCGGCAATGCCCCGGGCCAGCTTTGCATCCTTGGCCGCCATGTTGTACAGTGCCCCATGGGGCTTTACATGCTGCAGCTTCAGGCCGTGGCTTTTGGCAAAAGCCATCAAAGCTCCCAGCTGGTATTTCACATAGGCACCGGCCTCCTCCGGCGTCACCGTCATAGGCCGCCGCCCGAAGCCCAGCAAGTCAGGAAAACCGGGATGAGCCCCCACAGCTACGCCATATTTTGCCGCCAGTGCCATGGTCTTTTCCATAATCAGCGGATCACCGGCATGATAGCCGCATGCCACATTGATAGATGTAACATGAGGCACCACTGCCTCGTCCATGCCCATGGTATAGGCACCGAAACTCTCCCCCAAATCGCAGTTCAAATCCACACAGCTAAAATTTACACAGCTCATGATTTTCCTCCAAAATCTATTAAATTTATGAAGTTTATCAAAAATATATTCATTTTATTTTTTGTATACATTGTGAAAAACTTTGCCCGAAAAAACAACAAAGGGCCATCAACTGACAGAAAGCTATTCATATCAGCTGATTGGCCCATTCCAATCCAAAATATTTACTTTTTAGTCCAGCAGGGTTGCCTTGCCGGTATAGTCAAGATATTCCTGAATGACTTCCTTCTCAATGCGGTGCAATGTCTCAGGATCCTTGCCGCCGACCTTCCTGCCCTCAATCTCACAGGCATGCTGGCACATCTTGGAGGAAGCAGTCACGATAACCTCGTCTGCATCATACATCTCCTCCAGGCTGAAAGGACGCTCCATTACAGTAATGCCCAGCCTGCGGCAGGCCTCAATCATGTGGGTCTTGGCAATGCCCCGGAGAATAAACTGGTCATCAGGATGAGCAATCAGCATGCCATCCTTCAAAATCTGGATATTGCTGTGACAGCACTCGGTTACAAAGCCATCACGGTGCAGCACGCACTCGTCAGCACCGGCACGGACAGCCAGCTCGGTGCCCATAACAGCAGGCAGCAGGTTCAGAGTCTTGGCATTGCCATGCTGGAAGCGGGTATCAGGACGGACAATCAGCTTCAGCTCCTTATTCGGGTCACCAGCCTTGGACTTTTTAATCCACACCCACAGCTTGCCAGGCATATCCTTGCCATAAGCATGGTCACGGGAGGCCACGCCACGGGTTACCTGCCAGTAAACGAAATGGGTTTCCCCCTCCACCTGGCGCAAAAGGTCGGTGAGCAGCTCACCCAGTTCCCGCTTGGCCATGGGAATCTTGATATCGAAATAATTGGCACTGGTGTAGAACCTGTCCAGATGGTCTTCCAGCAGGTACACCACATGATTGCCGCCGATAGTGGCATCATAAACGCCATCGCCAAAGAAATGTGAACGGTCATTGAATGGAATCATTACCTCGTCAGGGGTACCAATCTTTCCATCGTAGTAAGCTAATTCTTTAAACATACAATCACCTCATAAGCAAAATTCTAAGGCATATCTGTTTTTCACAGTTACTACTATAACATACTGTAGGCGATTTGGCTATATTTTTTCTTTATTTTCGCTATGTATACAAAATATTTCTAAATTGACCATGCAGTGCTTTGCCAGCAGCTGTGAAAGTTCCCCCATAACCCGGTTAACGTGCCTTGTTACCTGCCAATAGGCTTGACAAGCCACTCCATATGCTCTATATTGACTTTAGCATTACCACAAGTGCTGCAAGTACTGTAAAATAGAAAAGGAGTGCTTTTTATGAATTCACACACAAAGCTTTTGCGCATGGTCTTCATGGGCATGATGATAGCCCTGGGCGTTGTCATTTCCCCTATTCTCAGGGTGGAGGGCATGTGCCCTATGGCTCATCTCATCAACATCACCTGCGCTGTCATGCTGGGGCCTCTGGAGGCATTTATCTGTGCCTTTCTCATCGGCATCATCCGCATGACCTTGATGGGCATACCGCCTCTGGCACTGACAGGTGCCATCTTCGGTGCCGCCCTGTCCGGCATCCTCTACCGCGCCAGCAAGGGAAAGATTGCCTTTGCCTGCCTGGGGGAAGTCATCGGCACCGGCATCATCGGTGCCATCGTCTCCTATCCTGTCATGGCACTGCTCTGGGGGCGCAGCGGCCTCACCTGGATGTTCTATGTGCCATCCTTTATTGCCGGTACCCTCATCGGCGGCTCCATCGCCTTTATCCTGCTGACAGTGCTGCAGAAAAACGGCGCCCTGAAAAATATCCAGCAAAAGTTAGGAGTAAACATCCATGGAAGGCTTAGATAATACATACGGCATGCTGACGGAGGCAATCACCCCGCTGCTGGGCTATATCCGGCAGGAGGCACCCCTCATTCACTGCATAACCAACCCCATCTCCATCAATGATTGCGCCAACATCCTGCTGGCAATCGGTGCCCGTCCCATCATGGCAGAGCACCCAAAGGAGGTAGCCGAAATAACTGCCATAGCCAAAGCATTGGCACTGAATCTGGGCAATATCACCGATGCCCGCATGGAATCCATGCTGATTGCCAGCCAGACGGCACACCGGCTGCACATTCCGGCTGTCATCGACCTGGTGGGCATCGCCTGCAGCAGCCTGCGCCTTGACTACGCCAGGGAGCTTATCAGCCAATCCCCCCCTGCCATCATCAAGGGAAACATCTCGGAGCTGCGCACCCTGCTGGGACTGCCGGTTACCCCCGGCATGGGGGTAGAGGCAGGTGCCAGGGAAATGGCCACAGCCCATAACGCACCGGAGTACATCCGGCTGTTCAAGGAAAAAGCCAGGGAGTATCACACCACTCTCCTGGCTACGGGGCCTATGGACCTGGTGGTGTCGGAGCATGCCGCCTGCACCATACAGAACGGCACAGAGGCACTGGCTTCCATTACCGGCACCGGCTGCATGACCAACGTGCTGGCAGGTGCCTGCCTGGCTGCCGCCAGCCACACGAATAGAACAGCCCTTGAGGCGGCCATGCTGGCCTGCCTGCTTCTAGGCGTTGCCGCCGAGAAAATCCACCACATCTACACGGAAAAAGGCCCCGGCAGCTTCCACCTGCACCTGATGGACAGCATTCACAGCCTCACCCCGGAGGACTTGACCGCAGCAGCCCAAATAACCCGGTTTTAAGGCAAAATAATTAGCCCATGATAGTTAAATTGCAATCCTAAATTGCAATCCTAAATTGCAATGCGTAAATTTCAATAGTTAATTCACACAAAAAAGAGATGCCTCATTGCACACAGCTCACGCTGCATGAGATAAGGCATCTCTTTTCGATTGTCCATATTCAGATTGCCACTGCCGGTTCCGTATATTCCGCCGGCAGGATGCGGCGCAGGAATTTCTTGGTGCGCTCCTCCCGGGGACGCAGGAAGATATCCTCCGGCCTTCCTTCCTCCACTACCACGCCATCTGCCATGAATACCACATGATTGGCAACATCCTGGGCAAACTTCATCTCATGGGTAACCACAATCATGGTAGTTCCTTCCCTGGCCAGTTCCTTCATAACCTCCAGCACCTCGCCCACCAGCTCCGGGTCCAGGGCCGAGGTAGGCTCATCAAAGAGGATAACATCCGGCTTCACCGCAATCGCCCGGGCAATCCCCACCCGCTGCTGCTGGCCGCCGGAAAGCTGTGCCGGATAATAATCCGCCCTGTCCAAAAGCCCCACCTTCTGCAAGGCACGCCGCCCGATATCTTCCGCTTCCTCCCGGTCTATGCCGCGCCCGGCTGTCAGCCCCAGCGTAACGTTTTCCAGGGCAGTCTTGTTGGCAAAGAGATTGTAGTTCTGAAAAACAAAGGCTGTCTTCTTTCTCAGCTGGCTGACCTGCTTGCTGGAAGCATCATTAAAATCAATGCTCAAATCATCCAGCTGCAGGCTGCCTCCATCCGCCTGCTCCAAAAAATTCAGGCAGCGGAGAAAAGTAGTCTTGCCACTGCCGCTGGGGCCCAGGATAACCACTACATCCCCCTTGTCCACGGACAGGCTCACATCCTTCAGCACCCTGTTGCCCTCAAAGCTTTTTTGCACATTATCTATTTTCAGCAGCATATTCATCGCTTCCTTCCCATATAATCAGCAGTTTTACAGCACCCTGTAGGCTCCCAGCCTTTTCTCAGCCCCGGCATACAGAAGCTGCACAATGCTGCACAGGATGATATACACCAGAAAAACATCAAGATAGGCCTCAATGTAATTATAGCCAAAGGAAGCTGCAATCTTCCCCACCGCCATAATATCCTTGACTGTCATCAGGAACGCCAGGGAGCTGCCCTTCACCAGATTGACAGTGATATTGCAAATTCCCGGCAGGGCGGATACCAGTGCCTGGGGAATAATCACCCGCAGATAAGTCTGAAACTCACTGAGGCCGATGGAAAGCCCTGCCTCCAGCTGCCCCTTTGGCACGCTCATCAGAGCCGAGCGGAACACCTCCGTCAAAAGGGCAATCGTATTCAGCGTAAAAACCACCACCGCATAATAGAAAGGCTCCACACTTTCAAATACATTGAAATCAAGCCCCAAAGATACTACCAGCGCATTCAAAAGGCTGGGCAGCAGGCTGTACAGGAGCAGAATCTGCAGCACCACCGGCGTCCCTCGCACAAAGGACACATAGCCGCGGCTGACATAAGTCAGAGCCTTGTTGCCCTGAATGCGCCCCAGGGCAAAATAAAAGGCAAAGGGCGCTGCCAGCAGCAGGGACAGAAGCGTGATGCCCAAAGTCACAGGCACGCCGCTCCACAAAAGTCCAAAGGTTTTCTCCATAAACTCAAAGTCCAGCTCCACTGACCTCGCCCTCCTTCCATACTACATCCTGTTCTATCGTAATGCTCTTTTTACCGCTATTACCGCTGTTAAAGAGCTGCCCCTTGTCCAGCCTTTTCTCCAGGCAGCCAAAGCCCTTTTCTATCCCCAGAGACATCAGCCAGTACACCAGCATACATGCCAGATAGATTTCAATGCCATAGGCACCAAAATTCTTGGCAATAATCAGATTGCCCTTGCCGATCATATCAATCAGCCCGATAGTGTATGCCAAAGCCCCTTCCTTCAGCAGATTGATGACGGAGTTGCCGAAATTCGGCAGTGCCAGCACAGCTGCCTGGGGCAGCATAATGTGCCAGAAGGCCTGCCAGCTGGAAATGCCCACGGAAATGGCCGCTTCATACTGCCCCCGTGGCACGGCGCTGTAGGCCGCCCGGAAAATCTCCGACACATAGGCACTAAAAAGCAGGGTAAAGGCAATCACTGCAAACACGCCCCGATGGGTATCGTGCATGTTGATGTGAAAAAGCTCATCCACCAGGGCAGGCAGCCCATAGAATACAATGAACAGCATGACGATGGACGGTGTGCAGCGCATGATGTAGATGTACAGCCTGGCGGCGTACTGCAAGGGACGGATACGCCCCAGCCCTGCCCAGGCCAGCACCGCCCCCAGCAGGGAGCCCAGCAGAATGGAGCTAAGCCCCACCAGCAGGGTAACATCCAAAAACTCCAGCAGCTGCGGCAGTGCGCTCACTATGACCGAAGCATCAAAAGCCCGTGTATCCATATAACCTGCCTCCCTCGTCAAAAATTATTTCAGGTAATCTGACAGGCTCTCCCCGAAGTACTGCTGCTCAAGCTCGGCAATCTTGCCCTCCTGGCGCAGCTCCGTAATGGCCTTGTCATACTCAGCGGCAAATTCCTGCTCATTCTTGTTGAAAATAGGATAAGTAGGAATGCCCTTGTAACGGATATAAGTCAGCTTGTCGTTGAACTGATGATACGGAGCATCATCCTTCTGGATGTTGTTCTTGTAGCTCAGCTCAATATCAAGATATGCATCATAGCGTCCTTCCAGCACCCAGCTGTAGGCATCTGCTACCTGGAATGCCTCAGAGGAAGTCAGCTTCACCTGATGGTCAGGATTTTCCTTGTTGTACTCCTCAATTACATTGTACTGGGCATTCTGAGGGGCAATCGGCACCAGCTTGCCGCTGAAATCAGCAAAAGAAGGCAAATCCTTGATTTTGTCTGCATTTTCCTTGCGGATAACAATGCCGATAATGCTGGCACCGATGTTGTTCTCAGGGAAAACATACTTCTTCTTGCGGGCCTCGGTAATCCATACACCCTTGGTACCTACGGTATACTTGCCGGACTCTACGCCAATCAGCAGATCATCATCAGAGGTAGGCACGAACTTGAACTCGTACTGAGGCAGCTTCTTGGCAACCTCCTTCATAACTGCTACCTCAAAGCCATCGGACTCGCCCTTGTCATTAACGAAATCATAAGGCACATAGTAGTTGGTATGGGCAACGGTAATCACCTTCTTGCCATCACTGCCCTGCTCCGCACTCTTGTCCTTGCCATCGCTGCCGCAGCCTGCGGTCACTGCCAGGGCACCTGCCAAAAGGCCTGTTATTAAAAGCTTGCCAAATTTCCTGATATTCATGTTGATTCCTCCCATATATTAACGCTATTGACCTATATTATATTACTTGTATCTTACTTGCTATATTCAATCAGTGCTTCACGCACCCAGTCAAAATGCTGGCGAGGGGTATCCCTAGGCACGGTGCAGTCAGCTCCCAGAATGACGCCGGTAGTGCCTGACTCATCCAAAAGCCTCCTGACCTCTGCCTTGATCTCAGCCTCGGAGCCCTTGTAGATAACATCATCCACAGTGTTGCCGAAGCCGCCCAGCACAGCCCTGCCGCCAAAGAGCTTCTTGCCCTCTGACAATGGCACATCCTCCACCACGGCTGCCCAGTTGATGGTCTTGACCTCATAATCCTCATACCAGGACAGGTCGTTCCTGTGGCCTGCATAGCCGCAGATGTGCAGGATGTTGTAGTCGCTGACGCTGTTGGCAGCCGCCAGAATCTTGCGCTCGCCAGGGCCGAAGACCTCCTCGTACAGCTCACGGGTAATCCCCTCCCCCAGGAGATTCTGCAGGCTGAGGTAGATGCCGGTAACATGTGCCTCGGTAATGACACGCTTGGCCAGCTCTGCCAAATCATCAGAAATCACATCAAAGACCTGCTTCACGGCTTCCTTGTCTTCCCTGACCAAAGCTGCCAGATATGGCTCCCCATCTTCAAAGTTCGGCTGCATGAACTTGAGGATTGTCCCAGGCACGAACAAGTTATAGAAGGTGGCAATCTCATCACCATACTTATCAGTAATCTTCTTGGCATATTCCACCTGATAGGTGAACCACTTGTCATTTTTATCCAGTGGCTTGACATTTTTCAAATCAGCTGCCGTCTTTGCCTGCAAAAAGCTTTCGTTGGTATATGGGAAGAAGCCGTCTGTCATAATCTTGACAAAATCCGGCTGGCTTTCCTCGATGTATTTCAGCTCACCTGCCAGCAGCTCCTCTGTCAGCTCCGGCTGCGCAAAAGCATCGGAGTGGATTTCGTCTGCCAGAAAATGGAACCAGAACCCTGCCGGAACCCTTTCCACAGGCTTGTTATCCATAGCGTTCAGAACCAGTTCTTTTCTATTTATATTTTGTGTACTCATGTGCATTACCTCCATATTGTATTCATATTTGTTTTATATGTTTTCTCGGTATGGTTATATAATAACATACTTATCTGATATGTCAAGCTATTTTTATATTTTTTATCTGTTTTTTTGTTGGACAAAAATGGCAAATTCAGTTAACTTCCTTTTAATATAAGCAAAATTTTCCATGATCATAAATACAAAAAACTTGCCCAATAAGCCTGACCATGGTGCAAAATTATTCTCATCTTCTCCACTGCTATCTTGACAGAAACATTTTCTGCTATTATAATATCTTTAACATATCCATTAAGTATGTCTTATATGTTTTATTGCATTAATCATAGTTGACAGAAAGGAAGATGTTTTATGCATGATTTTACTATTGAGGTTCATGGCTGTAGGCAGGCAGACTATACCGGCGCCTTGAGCCAGCCGATTTATCAGTCTGCCACATTCAGGCATCCGGGCTTTCAGCAGAGCACTGGTTATGACTATAGCCGCTGCGGCAACCCTACCCGCGATAATCTGGAGGAAACCATCGCCGCCCTGGAAAAGGGCATAAAGGCATGGGCCTTCAGCTCCGGCATGGCCGCCATCAATACAGTGTTCCAGCTGTTCAAGCCGGGGGACCACATCCTGCTGACGGAGGATTTGTACGGCGGCACTGTCCGCCTGGGAGAAATCTTCGCCAAGTACGGCATTGAGTTTGAATACATCGACACCACCGATTTAGAGCTTGTACAGCGCAGCCTCCGCCCTGCCACCAGGGCAATTTTCATCGAAACACCTTCCAATCCTATGATGCTGATTACTGATATAAAGGCACTGGCTGAACTGGCCCATAGCCATGATGCCCTGCTTGTCGTTGATAATACCTTTCTGACACCTCATTTTCAGAAGCCCCTGACACTGGGGGCGGATATCGTGGTGCACAGCGGCACCAAATACCTCTGCGGCCACAACGATATCCTCTCCGGCTTCCTGATTGTGGGAGAACGCCCTTGCAGTGAGCAGCTGATAGAGGAAATCGGGCTGTATGCCAAGTCCCAGGGAGCCAATCTCTCCGCCCAGGATTCCTGGCTCATGCTCCGCAGCCTGAAAACCCTGGGGCTGCGGGTGGAAAAACAGGCCGCCAATGCCCTGCAAATCGCCCAGTGGCTAAAGCAGCAGCCTGAAGTTACCGATGTTTATTATGCAGGGCTGCCTGAGCATCCGGGCTTTCAGCTGAACCGGCAGCAGGCATCAGGCAGCGGTGCCATGATTTCCTTCAAGGTCAGGGATAGCAACCTCGCTAAGAGCATTTTGGGCAAGGTGAAGCTGATTGCCTTTGCTGAAAGCCTGGGGGGCGTGGAGAGCCTGATTACCTACCCTCTGTACCAGACACATGAATGCATGCCAAAATACCTGCTGGAACGCACCGGGCTGGATGACAGGCTGCTGCGCCTGTCCGTGGGCATTGAGGCAACCGAGGATCTGATTGCCGATTTGCAGCAGGCATTCCGGTAAAATCATGTATACATGTATATCTGTAAAACTGGAAAATCTTGTAAATCTCATGAAGCTTTATTTCATAAGATAATCTATATTTCATAAACCAACCTTTATTTCATAAAATAATCTTTATTCCATATAATCTCAATCAGCTGCAAGGAGGAATTGCCATGAGCTTGAGTGAAACAAAAAATAATCTAAATAGCACACAAACAGATTTTGATAAAATCATCCCCCGGCAGAATACCAACTGCATCAAGTATGACTTTGCTACGGAACGGGGCTACCCGGAGGGAATCCAGTCCTTTTGGGTGGCAGACATGGATTTTCAGGCACCTGCCCAGGTCATTGATGAGCTTGTCCGCCGGTCTGCCCACGGTATCTTCGGCTATACCGCCCCAAAGCAGGATTATTATGATACGCTGGCAGGCTGGTTCCAAAGGCACCACGGCTGGCAGGTCAGCGGTGAGGAGGTTGTCATCACCCCGGGAGTTGTCTTTGCCCTCTCCGCTGCCATCAGGGCATTTACCAGGCCGGGAGATGGCGTCATCATCCAGCAGCCGGTGTATTATCCCTTTGCCGAGGTTATCAGGGAAAATGACCGCCAGCTGGTGAACAATCCCCTGATTTACCGGGACGGCAGATATCAGATTGATTTTGAGGATTTTGAGCGGAAGGCTGCCGATGAAGAAGTCAAGCTGTTCATCCTGTGCAGCCCCCACAATCCCGTAGGCAGGGTGTGGCGCCGGGAGGAGCTGCTGCGGCTGGCAGAAATCTGCCTGGCTAATGATGTGCTGATTGTATCTGATGAAATTCACCATGAATTTGTCCGCCCCGGATTCAGTCACACAGTGCTGGCAAGTCTTTCAGAGGAAATTGCCCAGCATACCATCACCTGCACTGCTCCCAGCAAGACCTTTAACCTGGCAGGCTTGCAGGTATCCAACATCTTCATCAAGAACACGTCCCTGCGCCGCCGCTTCCGTCAGGCTGTCAACGCCGTCGGATACAGCCAGCCCAACACCCTGGGCATGTTCGCCTGCCAGGCTGCCTACACCTATGGTGAGCCGTGGCTGAACCAGCTAAGAAGCTATCTGGAAGCCAACTACCAGCGCACCAGGGAATTTTTGCAGCGGGAGCTGCCAAAGATAAAGCTGGTAGAGCCTGAAGGCACTTATCTCATCTGGCTGGATTTCCATGCCTATGGGCTGACCGATGCCCAGCTGGATGATATCATCATCAACAAGGCCAACCTTTGGCTGGACAGCGGCCACATCTTTGGCGAAGGCGGCTCAGGCTTCCAGCGCATCAACATTGCCTGTCCATGGGCTACCTTGGAAAAGGGGCTAAAGAGCCTTGCGGCTGCTTTTAAAGCCATAAGCTGACAAACTAAATGGATATATAAATGTATATTAAAAAGGTACTGTCATGTAGCCATTCCCCATCAGGGAAGCATCATAACAGTACCTTTTATTTTGTAGAACTATAAAACTATTAATATTTATTGTATTCAGCCATTAATCATTAACTCACGGCAAAACCTTCATATCGGCAAAAGGCCAGAATACCACCATTGCCTTGCCCTTAATCAAATCGAAAGGAACAAAGCCCACATCCGGGAAGCGGCTGTCCTCAGAGTTGTTGCGATTATCCCCCATCACAAAGATATGACCTTCCGGGATAGTAACCTTCGGATAATCCCCCCGGCACTTGCTGAGGATATAATTCTCCGTCTGCAGCTCATCATTGACAAATACATTGCCATCCTTGATTTCAATAGTATCTCCCGGCACAGCAATCACGCGCTTGATAAAATCACGGCTCTGATCCTTCGGATACTTAAAAATCAGGATTTCCCCCTTCTCCGGCGCACGGAGATGATAGATAAACCTATTTACAATCAGCCGCTGCTGATTTTCCAGGGTAGGCCGCATAGAAGGTCCATCCACCAGATACGGCTCCACGATAAAATTGCGGATAACCATTGCCAGCACCACGGCAATTACAATGGATATTACCCAATCCTTGATTTCTTCCCCTAAATTATCCATACCAACACCTCTGCATTCTCTATTTATATCAGTTCACATTATTATATTTTCACACTATCACAATGTAACAATTTAGTAATGTAGTAGTATTTTAACACTACTACATTATCAGCTATTTTTCAGAAACTGCCCGTAACGAAAAATAGAGGCTGACCCAAAAGGCAGCCTCTACAATTACCGGAATTAACGCTTCTCGCGGATACGAGCAGCCTTACCAGTGAGGTTACGGATGTAGTACAGCTTCGCACGACGAACTACGCCACGACGCTTAACCTCAATCTTCTCCAAACGTGGGGAATGTACTGGGAAAGTACGCTCTACACCAATACCGCAGGAAATCTTGCGAACGGTGAAGGTCTCACGAACGCCGGAGCCGGAGCGTGCAATTACAACGCCCTCAAAAGCCTGGATACGCTCACGGGAACCCTCCACTACCTTTACCAGGCAGTTTACGGTATCACCCTGCTGAAAAGCCGGGATATCGCTTCTGAGCTGTTCTTTCTCTAATTCCTGAATAATGTTCATTTCATTTCCTCCTCTTTACAGACGTTCGTGTCAAGTGTTGGATTCTAATATAGCCTTGATCAGAGGACCGCCCAAATACCTCAATATAATACCACAGAGGAGAAATCCCTGTCAAGAGATTTTCAGTTAACAATATTCTATAATCACAGAATAGCCGTCTTTTTGCTGATAGCTGCCACCTGCTCAACTGTCAGCTTGGCAACTCTGGCAATAACCTCGATGCTGATATTCTCCTTCAGCATGTTGTTAATCATTTCCATCCTGTTTTTTTCTCTGCCTTTTGCTTCTCCCCTTGCTTCTCCTCGTGCTTCTCCTCGCGCTTCTCCCCTTGCTTCTCCTTGTGCCACTATTCTATCCAGTACCTCACACATATTGATTCCCTCCGTTTCAAAAGAATTATCTGCTATGCTTTCAGCATAACGCTTATCCTTAGTCAAAACCGACATCAGCTTCAGCATGCTATCGGTATGCTGTATCTTTTCAATGAAGCTCTAAAATAAACAGACTGCTACCCAATAAACACATTATAGTAACAGCCTGTCCATCAACACATATACAATTATACAATCTTCCCCATGGCTTCACGCACCACGGCCTCCGGCACGTCGTTCCTGCCGGTGACAGCACCAATGCTGCCGTCCATCAAAATCCACTTCACCTTGCCGCCTACAGTCTTCTTGTCGTGGAAAATATCCCCATAGAGCTGGTCAACGGTACAACCCTCTGCCCTCACCGGCAGGTGCAGCGCCTCAATCAGCCGGATGACACGCTCTACGGAAGCACCATCTATCATGCCCAGTGCCTGACTGATGTGTGCCGCGCACACCATGCCGATGCCCACGGCTTCCCCATGGTTATACCTGGTGTAGCCGGTGTTTTTTTCGATGGCGTGAGCCGCAGTATGGCCAAAATTCAAAATCGCCCGCAGCCCCAGCTCCTTTTCGTCCTGGCTGACCACCTCTGCCTTGATTTCACAGGAACGCGCCGTCATGTGCATAGCCGCCTCGTTGTCAAGGCTCAGCACCGGCTCCGGATTATCCTCAAGATACCTGAAAAAATCATTATCATAAATAATACCGTATTTGATAATCTCGCCCAGTCCCGTATAAATCTCCCTGTTAGGCAGGGTTTGCAACGTATTTAAATCCATAAATACAGCCTTGGGCTGGTAAAAGGCACCAATCAGATTCTTGCCCAGCCGGTGATTTACCGCTACCTTGCCCCCCACGCTGGAATCAACCTGTGCCAGCAGGCTGGTAGGCACCTGTACAAAAGGTACGCCCCGCATATAGGATGCCGCCACGAAGCCGGCCAGATCGCCGACCACGCCGCCTCCCAGGGCAAAAATCGGGGATTTCCTGTCCAGCCCCAGCTCAATGCATCTGGTAAACAAATCCTCCGCCACAGCCAGGGACTTGGAGCTCTCACCGGCAGCAATCTCATAAACCTCCGCCTCAATGCCGCCCTGACGCAGCAATCCTGAAAGCCACTCTCCATACAGCGGTCCCACATTGGTATCAGTAATAATCAGCCCCTTGCCGGAAAAGCTGCTCTGCTGGCAAAAGCCGGTAATTTCCTCCCCCAGTCCATTGCCAATATAAATATTGTAACTGTCCTTCCCCAGTTCCACAGGTACTATACGCATGCCAAAACCATCTTTCTAAAAACACATTGCATAACACTATATAACATCACATTATATAACTCTATATAACTTCAGATAACACTATGCAAATCCAAATAACACCATATCAAAAACCGCAGCCTTACTCAATCAGCCCCAGGTTTCTCATAACATTCTCTACCTTGTCAGTATCCACCGGCTTGGAAGCATAGGCATCGCAGCCCTGGCGGAAGGCTTCATCCACATACCCCACATCTGCCAGGGCAGTCATCATGATAATCTTCAGATGCTCCTCATCCGACACATTTTTCTGCCTTTCCAGCTGGCGGATTACCTTCAGCACCTTCAGCCCGTCCACCTTCGGCATCATAATATCCAGGCAGAGCAAATCATACGGGCTGTTATTCTTTATAGAATCCATATAGAGGTCAACCGCTTCCATGCCGTCAACCGCCACATCCACCTCGCCATAGGTCTGCATGAATTTCTGCAAGAAATTGCGGCTAATGCGGTCATCCTCTGCTATTAAAATCTTCATTATTACCCCTCCTAGCTGTTCAGCTTATCTTCGCAATACTTTAAAAGATCAAGAATATCGTCATCAGGCTCCTCTTTCCCGTCATCGTCCAAGACAGGTACATGCAGCTCCTTCGGCAGAGTATTTTCCGCCTCCGGCTCAGAACCGGATTTTTTCTTTTTCTCCCAATAAGGATTCACAAACACCGACTGGTCCTTCAGCTCCGTGTCCGCCTTATCTGCCAGCACCAGCGGTATGGTAAAGGTAAACCTGCTGCCTGCCCCCGGCTTGGATACCAGATGGATTTCGCCATCCATGGCAGTCACCAGCTCCTTGACAATCATCAGCCCAAGGCCTGTACCGCCAAAACGCCTTGTAGTGGAGCCATCCACCTGGCTGAAAGGCTTGAACAGCTTTTCCTGTGCCTCCATGGTCATGCCGATGCCGGTGTCCTCCACAAAAAACTCCAGCAGGTTCTTGATGCCCCTCTTAAAGGTTCTCGCCCCCAGAGTAATAGAACCCTTGGATGTAAACTTCAAGGCATTGTTCAAAAGGTTATGCAGTATCTGCCGGAGCCTCAAAGGATCTCCCTGAATAAACTGGGGCAAATCGCTGCAATCAGGATAGACAAACTCCAGCCCCTTGCCTGCTGCCACCTGACCATGCAGGGCACTAACCCTTTTCAGCAGCACATGCAGGTCAAGGTCAATCTTCTCTATGACCATCTTGCCATTTTCCAGCTTGGCATAGTCAAGGATATCGTTGATGATTTTCAGCAAATCCTCTGAGCACTGCTTGGCCGCCTGCAAATTCGCCCGCTGCTCATCGTTGAGGGGCGACCGCAGGGTTAAGTTAATCATGCCTGTCATGCCGTTAATCGGCGTCCTGATTTCATGGCTCATATTGGCCAGGAACTGTGTCTTGGTATTGTTGGCGGCCTCCGCCATGCGGCGTGCCTCGGTAAGCTCCTTCTCCCTCTGCTTGCGCTTGGAAATATCTATCATAGTCAGCACAATCTGCTTTTCGTTTTCCTTCCACACCTGCGTCAGGAAGAACTGCAGCCAGATGGGCTCCTCTGTCACTCTCGAAATCACTGCCGCCACGAACTCGGCCGAAAAACCGTCATCCAGCACGGCAGCCTCAATATTGTTGCGGATAATGCAGAACTTGCACTTGTCGCTCCTGCCGCAGCCATAGGGCATGCAGTTTACGCACTTGAACACGTCCCCCAGCTGCTCCCCCAGGGCATCATTGTAGGTTCCCCCCAGGGTTTCCAGGGCCGCCTCATTGACCTCCACAATCTCACCCCGGATCCCCAGGCTGCAAATGCCTATCTTGGCCGCCTCAAACACGGAGCGCATATAATACTGGTCGCTTTCCAGCTTTCTTGCCAGGCCGTGCATCCTGGTTATATCGCGAAACACCGACGTACTGCCGATGATATTGCCTGCCTTGTCATAACGGGGCGAGCAGGTAGCTGACAGGTACACCTGCACATCACCGTGCATGATGCCTATATTTTTCCCCAGCCCCACTGTCCTGTTTTCCTTGATTGCCCTTGCTACCGGGCAAAAATAGCGTTCCTTGGTCTCCAGGTTCACCAGCCTGCATATATCAGCAAACAGCAGCCTGCTGCCAGGCTCATAGCTGCATTCAAAAATCGCTTCCGCAGCCTTGTTCATATATGTGATAAAGCCCTGCACATTTGTCAGGACGAAGCCATCTCCCAGACCTCCCAGCACGCTTTCCAAATCCCCGTGGGAAAAAGGGGTTCCAGTGTCTACGTGCATTGCTACCGCCTCCCCTGATACCTGGCTACGTTGGTAATCATGCTGGCCATGCCCGACAAAGGCAGCTGCTGCAAAACAGCCCCCTTCTCATAGGCAGCCCGCGGCATACCATATACTACACAGCTGGCTTCATCCTGCCCCAGGGTAACGGAGCCTGCCTCCCGCATCTTCAGAAGCCCCCTGGCACCATCCTCCCCCATGCCAGTCAGGATTACGCCCATTGCCCTGTCCCCGATTCTTTCCGCTACGGAATTGAACAGCACATCTACGGACGGGCAATGGCCATTGACCTTTGGGCCATAATTCACATCCAGCTGCATCATGTCCCCCAGCCTTTTCACCATCATCTGCTTATCACCGGGAGCCACATAGGCCCAGTTGTTCTCCAGCCTGTCACCGTTCTCCGCTTCCTTGACGGAAATATGGCACTCGTTGTTGAGCCTGTCAGCAAACAGCTTGGAAAACATGGGCGGTATATGCTGGACAATCACAATGGGCGGCAGCGGTGGCTGCAATGCCTTCAAAATCGCCGACAGTGCCTCCGTACCGCCGGTAGAAGCACCAATAGCGATCAGCTGCACCGCCTTGCCCGGCACAGGCACCTTGATCTGGCTCATAGGCACAGATTTGGGCGGCTCCCTGTCCTCGCTCCGCATGGCCGACATCTGCTTCATATTGCTGACGATCTTGTTCATGTTGGCAGCTATTGTATCCTTGTAAGCTGCCGTACTCATCTTGCTGCCATTATAAACAAAGCCATTGGCAGCAGACATGGTGTTGGCAATAGCCGTCGTAGATGCCACCGTAGCAGTTGCCGCCTCCACCGCCGCCCTGGCTGTAACCGCTGTTTTCGGCACATCCTGCACCACCTCTGCCATTCTGATGGTACTGCTGCCTTCAGCCGGCAGGCCTGCTGCCAGGGATCTGGCAGCAGGCTTTTTATCCGCCATCAGCTCATAGGAAGCCAGCGGCCTTGGCGGATTGGCATCGGCCTTCCGCACCAGATCCTCCACCTGTGCCAGCTGGGCTTCCTCGGCTTCTGCCTCCTGCCTCGCCTTTTCCACCATCAGCCTGCCGTGCTCCCGCGCCTTTTTGACCAGGTCTGCCATCTCATCCATGTAGCTGCCGCTGCTCAAGGTGCTGGATGGCTTCTCAAGAAAATCAAAGGCACCTGCCTCCATGGCCAAAGCCTTGTAGGCAGGCCTGGAGCTTGACACAATCGTCGGCAGGTTGTACTGGACGATCAGGCGGCGCAAAAACTCAATGCCGTTCATGTTCGGCATTTCCACATCCAAAATCATCACATCCGGGTCAAAGGACAAAATCTTGTCCCGGGCTGCAAAGGGCTCCCCTGCCTTCTCAATGGCACTGCCAGACGGCAGCCTGTTCTTCAGCCCCCTGGCCAGCACTTCCCGGAAAAACATCGAGTCATCAACTATTAAAACTTTTATTGCATCCATACTAAAGGATCACTTCTTTCGATAAACGGACGGCATCACATACTCAAAAGGTGCCGACTGCCTGTCAATTACTTCGGAGTGGCCCACAAACAAAAAGCCTCCCGGCTCTAAAAAATCATAAAACTTCCTGACCAGGGCATCCCTGGTGGGCGTATCAAAATAAATCATCACGTTGCGGCAAAATATGACGTGGAAGGGCTTCCTGAAAGGAAAAACCGGCGTCATCAGATTGAACTTCCTGTACAGCACCTTTTGCTTCAGCCTGTCGGAAACCTGATAATTCCCATCAGGCAGCCGGTGAAAAAACTCCGCCTGCCACTGTGCCGGAAGGCTCCTGACTGCCTCTCCCGTATAAACACCGGACCTTGCCACATCCAGAATATCCTGGGACAAATCCGTTGCCAGCAGGGTTGTCTCCCATTCCGGCCCCCGCAGGGCAAAAAAATCCGCCATGATCATTGCCAGCGTATAAGACTCCTCACCACTAGAGCATGCCGCACACCAGGTGCGCACATCACCATCCCTTATGCAGCTTTCCAGATAGGGCAGGACCTGCTTGCCAAAAAAGTCAAAGTGATCCGCCTCCCGCATAAAAAACGTATGATGGGTGGTAATAGCTTCCGAAAGCAGCGTCAGGGCCTGCCCTGACGCATCCTCCAGCACATAATTCAGAAATTCCCTCTCATCGCCAAAGCCAGGCTGCCCGTGCCTTTCATTGAGCAGCTTAAACAAACGCGATTCCAGCAGCGCTTTTTTCTCCATTGGCAGCTGTATGCCAAAATGCTGCTGAACCAGCTGGGCATACTGCTGAAATAAAGCCTCCTGCATAAAGTTCTCTCCCTCATTCTCCAAGCCCCAAAAAGCTGTATAGGCTATTAGTACTTGCCAAAGCCCTCATCATCAGTCAGGGCAATAGTCTTCGGCTTTACCCCCGGCTTTGCCGGCTTCACGGCACCGGACTCACTGAGGACAGGCCTCTGAACAGACTCCTGCCGGGCAGGTGCTGCAGCAGTCCTCACAGCTGATGCTCCGCCCCGAAAGCTGCTGCCGATGCTTCCCAGCCTGAACTTGCCTACGCTTGCCTTCATGTTGTCAGCCTGGGCACTGAGATGCTGGCTGGCCGTAGCAGCCTCCTCCGAGGTGGAGGAATTGGACTGAACCACCTGGGATACCTGCTGCACGCCCTGATTAATCTGCTCCAGGGCAAGCTTCTGCTCGTTGGAAGCCTTGGCAATGCTTGCCACGATGTCAGCCACGGAAGCCACATCCCCCACAATCTCGCTCAGAGCCTGGGCAGTCTTGTGGGCAATGCCCCTGCCTGCCTCCACCTTCTCCATGGAGCCCTCAATCATGTCCGTGGTTTCCTTGGCAGCCTTGGCACTGCGGGCAGCCAGGTTGCGCACTTCCTCCGCTACCACGGCAAAGCCCTTGCCATGCTGACCGGCACGGGCGGCCTCTACAGCTGCATTCAGGGCCAGGATATTAGTCTGGAAGGCAATCTCATCGATTACCTTGATAATCTTGGAAATATTCACGGAAGAAGCGTTGATTTCCTCCATGGCAGACAGCATTTCCTGCATTTCCTGATTGCCCATCTCCGCACGGTTCCTGGTGCCCACGGTCAGCTCATTTGCCTTCTCCGCATTCTGGGCGTTGCTTGCCGTCTGGGAAGCAATCTGGGAGATAGAAGCCGACAGCTGCTCCACGGAGGCCGCCTGCTCGGAAGCACCCTGGGAAAGAGCCACGCTGGCATCAGATACATTCTGAGCCCCGGCAGCCACCTGATCCGCCTCATGATTGATTTCTACCAATACCTCCCGGACACGCTGGCGCATGATTTCAAAGCTGGCAGCCGCATCCCCCAGCTCATCGCCGGTGCTGGTCACCACCTCGGTGGCAAGGTCGCCGTCCGCAATCCTGTTGGCGGAGTCCCCCAGCTGAATGAGGCGGTTCTTCACATCCCGGTTAAACAGGATACCTGCGGCAGCAGAAGCCAGAATCATAGCAAGGGCCACCATCATGATGGCAATAACATCCCTGTCCAGCTCCTCGGTAATAGCTGCATCACGCTTCTTGGCTGACTCATGGCCCATATCCGCAATCTCGTGAAGCTTGTCGGCAATGGCCTCATCGTTCTTGACATAGTTATTGATTTCAACCGTCTTGTTCCCTGCCTCAATAGGCTGGGAGGATATATCCTGCCTGAGATAATTGGCAGTGCTCTGACGGAAGTTGTTGTAGGCAGTAGTCAGGGTGGCAATCTCAGTCTTTGCCTGGTCGCTCTTGGCAGACTGCTGCAGCATCCTGAGGCACTCATCGGCATCAGTCAGGTTCCTTTCCATAGCAGCCATATACTCCTGCTTTTTGCCATTATCCCCGCTTCTGATGGCCAGCATCATATTTGCCCTGGCATGCTGGAAATGCATGCCCATCTCATAAGCATTGGCACTGGCCTCCACATCGTCAGCCATAATCTCCCTGTAGGTTTCATCCGTATCCCTTGCTACCGTGATGCCATGATAAGCAACGCCCACAATCAAAAGCTCCATGATGACCATGAAGATCATCAGCTTTGTACCTATTTTCATATTCTTAAAAAACATCATATCTGCACCTCTATCTCAACATGATGGACAATTTTCTTATCTCTGGGTAAACCTTATGGCTGCTTTTCCTCAGCACCGCTGCCATTCTCCGCCTGCTCAGGCGCCTCTCCGGCAGCACCGCCCAAAAGCTCCTGGTCATCCTCAGAAAACAGCTTTTCCCAGTCCAGAAGCAGCACGACGCTTGATTCCAGCTTGCCAATCCCCCTGATATACTTATTCTGGGACGCACGCAAATCAGGCGGCGGTACCACGTTTTTCTCCGCGATATCCAGCACCTCGGACACGCCGTCCACAATCAGGCCGATGAGGACGCCATTGATTTCTACCACGATCACACAGGTCCTGTCCGTGTATTCACGGTACTGGCGCCTGAACCTGAGGCGCATATCCACCACCGGGATGATTTTCCCCCTCAGGTTGATGATGCCCCGGACATAATCAGGTACCTCCGGCACATTGGTAATCTTCTGAATGCCGATGATTTCAATAACCACCCTGATGTCAATGCCGTAAACCTCATCCCCCAGCGAGAAGGTCAGATATTTGTCCTTCTGGGTATCTTCTTCCTCCATGAGATTCTTCTCGTCTTCCACTCAAATCCCTCCCATTATGAATAAATCATATTATGCAGCATCTGCGGATCCAGTATCAGGCTGATACTGCCGTCCCCCAAGAGGGTGCAGCCGCTGATGCCTGTTGTATTCATCAATTTGCTGATGTACTGCGGCACAGGCTTTACTACGATTTCCTGTACCCCCAGCAGCTTGTCTGCCAGCACGCCGAAGGTCTTCTCCCCTGCTTCCAGAAGCAGCACAATCCCCTCTGACGGCTCCGTAATAGCCTCATCAATCTTGTACATATCATAAAGCCTGATTACAGGGCAGCATTTCCCCTGCACCATAATCATTTCCTGTCCGTCCGGATCCTGGAAAATCTGCCCGTCCTCCGGCCGGAAGGAGCGGCTGATGCTGGTAATAGGTATGGTAAAGCTGGAACCGCCCACGCTGACGGACATGCCGTCAATAATGGCCAAGGTAAGAGGTATCCTGATGGTAGTGGTACTGCCCTGTCCGGGATCGCTGTCCACCACCACGTTGCCTCCCAGTGTCTTGATGTTGGACACTACCACATCCATGCCCACGCCACGGCCTGAGAACTCCGTCACCTTCTCCTTGGTGGAGAAGCCCGGCGCAAAGATAAAGGAATAGATCTCCCTGTCGGTGTACTCCGCCTCCGGCTTGGTCAAGAGGCCATTCTTCCTGGCACGCTCCATGATTTTTTCCTTGTTCAGGCCGCCGCCATCATCCTTGATTTTGATAACTACCTCACCACCGGCATTCTCTGCCGACAAAGTAACCGTGCCCATCTCCTGCTTGCCTGCATCCAGGCGCACCTCCGGCATCTCGATGCCGTGGTCGATGGAGTTCCTGACGATATGCATGAGAGGGTCCGAGATGTGCTCGTTGATGTTCTTGTCAACCTCTGTGTCCTCTCCCACCAGGATCAGCCGGGCCTTCTTCCCCAGCTTCTTGGTCATATCCCGGACAATGCGGTTCATCTTCTTGAAGGTTCCCTCAAGAGGCACCATGCGCAGTGCCATCACGCTGTCCTGCAGCTCGCCATTAATCTTGTGCAGCTGCCTGGCAGCCTTCTGGAAATTGTCCAGCTCCATACCGGCCAGGTCAGGGTTCTGGGTGACCATTGCCTCGGCAATGACCAGCTCTCCCACCAGATCCATCAGCTTGTCCAGCTTGTCCACCCGGACGCTGATCATCTGGGCACCCTCCCCGTGATGCACAGGTGTCCTGCTGCCTGCCACCGGCGGCGGTGGCGGTGCCATAGGCTCCGGCCTTTCGGTTGCAGGCGGCAGCTCAGGCTTGATGGGCTCCGTGTTTTCCATGGCGTTGATTGCCACCGTCTCAGGCGTCGGCCAGTACTCGCACTCCGCTGTGCTATTCAGCTCCTTCAGCTCCAGCTTTTCCAGGAAAATGGTCTGGTCAAGCTCCTTCTTCACCTCATCATAATTCATCTTGGTGGTGAAGAAAATCCTGAATCCCAGGGACTTGATAGTATCAACGGCTGTGTCATCCTCCAGAATCTTCTCCGGCAGGTTGTGGATTTCGATGACCTTCTCCTTCAGGTTGTTCAGCACCCCAAAGGCCCGGACCTCCTCCATCTCGCAGCCATCCTGAAAGAAGATGGTAGCTGCAAAGACATGAACGCCATCCTCCTTTTTGCCCTCCCCGGCAGCCGCCTCCACAGGCTCCGGCGTCTTGGCGGCACCAATGTAATACTGCTTCGGCTTCTCCTTCTTGGCGGCATTGGCATTCTTTGCCTTCCTGAGGTCAATATCAGGGTCATCGCCGTTGGCTATCTTCATTTCCCTGAGGAAATTCTTGGTATAATCCCTCAGCTCCTGGCTGCTCATGTCCGGCTGACCGCCATTATCCAGCTTGTCCATCTCAATGCGGATAAAATCCACCGCATTCAGCACGATATCCGTAATGGCTGTGGCATCCACCTTCTGCGGATGCAGCTCACGGATATAGTAGAAAATATCCTCTACCGAGTGTGCCAGGGTTGACACCTCGTCGAACATCATCATGGCCGCGGAGCCTTTTATCGTATGCATGGCGCGAAAAATTTCATTTACATCGTCCACACTGAAGCCGCCGTTTTCCTCACTGCCCAGGGCAATCTGTTCCAGCTGCTCCAAAAACTGTCTGGTCTCGTAGATGAACACTTCTACCATCGGTTCTGCCACACAATCATCCCCAATCCTAAAAATTTGCTAATATCCCACTTTTCCATTATACATCAAAAACAGATACTAGTCCAAAAATACCATACTATTACTTATATAAATTCAATGTATGTTTTAAAATTCCTGCTTTTTTGCCAAAAATTTTTTTATTTTCCCAGTTCAATGGCAATTGAGCTGCCGGTGCGCTTTTTTGTCACCTGAATCTGCTGATTAACAGCCTCCATCAATTCCTCCCGATGGCTGATAATCGCCACCAGCTTGTTGCTGTCCGAAAGCTTCAGCAGGATATCCATGGCCTTTTCGATGGATTTCTTGTCCAGGGTGCCGAAGCCCTCATCGATGAACAGGGCATCCATGGAGATGCCACCCAGCTCCGAGGACACCTTGTCAGAAAGGCCCAGGGCCAGGCTCAAAGATGCCTTGAAGCTCTCGCCGCCGGACAAATTCCTGACAGGGCGGCGCCGTCCCGTATAATTGTCCAGCACTTCCAGGTCAAGGTAGGTGTGGCTCTTGTTGCCCAGCTCCTTCTCCTGCCGGTACAGCTCATACTGCCCGTCGCTCATAGGCAGCAGCCGCCGGTTGGCCGCCCGGATGATGCTGTCAAAGCCTGCCGCCTGAATGTACTGCTCCAAGGTGAGCTTCCCCTTGCCAGTCTGGCCGCTGACCAGGTTGTAGAGCCTGCTCATAATGTGCGCCTCATGCCTGGCGGCAGACAGCTCCGCCTGACGGGCAGCGATTTTCTCCCGACGGCTGAGATTGTTCTCCCGGCGGTGGCTGAGACGCCCCAGTGCCTCCTGATACCTTTGCTGCTGCGCCTTGTTCTCAGAAATTTTCCTCTGCAATCCGCCACGGTACTCTGCCAGCTCCGCTTCACGGCTGCCACCGTTGCCGCCGTTACCACTGTTACCGCCGTTACCACTGTTGCCGCCGTTGCCACCGCTACCGCCATTGCCGATTTTAAGTGCCAGCTGCTCCAATAGCTGCCTCTGCCCTTCCCGGTCAGCCATGGCAGTCTTGACATTCTCCCGCTCCTTAAAAAGCTTCTGCCTCTTTAGCTGCAATGCCTCCATGTCCCTGCCGGAAGCTTCTGCCAGCTCCTTTTCCACCTGCTGCAGCCTTTTTGCCTTGCCCTGAAGGTCAGCGGCTGACTCACGCTTTTTCTGCAGCAGGGCGGCCAGCTGCCCCTTTTGCAGCTGCACCAGCTCATAGAGCTGCCTGAGGCCTGCCTCTGCCGGAATCTCCATGGCAAAGGCCTCCCCTCTTGCCACAGCTTCCAGCCAGCAGCCGGATTTCAGGCATTCCAGCATGTAGCTGCCTATCTGGCTGTCCAGGGTGGCCAGCTCCGCCCGGGCTGCTGCCGCCTCCGCTGCGGCACCGCTTCTCGCCGCCTCCGCCTTTTTCTCCTGCTGCTGCAGCTTCTTTACATCCGCCTCCGTAACCGCCTTTTCCGGCAGTTCCGCAGGAGACGGATGCATAGTGGCACCGCACACAGGGCAGGGCTGTCCTGCCACCAGCTTTTGAGCCAGGATGCCTGCCCTGTTCCTCTCCAGCTGCATCTCCCCATCCAGCCTTGCCCTCATGGCAGCGGCATGGGCGGACTGGGCTGACTCCAGCCCCTCCTGCAGCTCCGCCAGCCGTTTTTTTGCCCTGCCGTACTTGGGCACCTGCTGGCTCTGCAAATTACCCAGCCTGTCCGCCAGCTCCTTCAGGGCATTTATTTCCTGCTGGCAGGCTGCCAGCTTTTCAGGCACACTGGAAAGCTGCTCCCGAATTTCCTGCAAGCTGCGGATTTTCTCCTGTAGTGCCTTTTCTGCCTCCGCCAGCTGCTGTTCCTGCTTCTCACAGCCAGCCAGCCGCTCCCGGAGCCCTGCCAGCTCCTTTACCAGCCCGTTGTATTTTTTGAGATTATGCTCATTGTTCTCTGCCAGTGCCAAATCCTTTTGCAGCTCCTGCAATTCCTCCCGCAGGACGGCAAGCTTCGCCGCCAGCTCCGCCTCCACCGGCACATCCGCCTCTATGGCCCTGCCCAAAAGGGACAGCATTTCCTCTATGCTGCCAATGCCGCCACTCTGCCGCAGCTGTTCCTGCAGCTGGCTGATTTCCTCTGCCAGTGGGCTGCCCGGCTCCGCCTCCGCCTCGCTGAAATACTGGATAATGCTCCTTTCCAGCACGTCTGCCGCCTTGATTGCCTTTCCCCGGCGCTCCCTCAGCTGCAGCTCCATGGACTTGTAGCCCTCGGTCATGAAGATATGCCGCAGAATGCCGGTGCGTTCCTCGGTTTTGGCATTCAAAAGCCCCCAGAACTCCCCCTGGGCAATCATTGCCAGCTGCTTGAACTGCTTCTCGTCCACATGGAGAAGCTCCTGCACCGCCTGATTGACCGCCTTGATGCCCTCGATAGGGGTATCATCTCCCGGATAAAGCACCGCCTTCTCCTTTTCCAGCTTGAAGCCGGTGCCCCGCTTCAGGGGGCGCATATAGGAGGGCTGGCGGTAAATCCGATATATCCTGCCCTGATGGGCAAAGGTAAACTCCACATAGCTCTCCGTCCCCGGCTGGGCGTACTCGCTGCGCAGGCTGTCCGTGCTGCGGTAGCTGCCGCTGGCAGCATCAAAAAGGGCGAAGCAGATAGCATCGAAAATCATGGTCTTCCCGGCACCTGTTTCCCCGGCAATCAAAATCGGCATGTTAAAATCAAAACTCTGAAAATCTATCTCCGGCATCCTGTCCCCATAGGGGCCGATGCCGCTGATAACCAGCTTAATGGGCTTCATCCCTGACACCTGCCTTTGCACCAATCTCCTGCATAATCGTCATTTCTTCCTCACTGATCTCCTGCCCGTAGACCAGCCGGTAAAAGTCTCCCACCAGCTCCTCAAAGGACCGCAGCTCCGCCGCCCGGAACACATCCTCCTGTTCCAGCGCCATGGTACGGGAATTGCGATAATCCAGCTTGACGGCGTTGGGATAATACCCCTGAATAATCCCCATGGCGTTGTCCAGGGGCTCCTCATCCGTCAAGGTAACGTAGATATAATCATCTGTATCCTGCAAGTTCTCCCGGCTCACCAGCTGCTCCAGCCTGCCGATCAAGTGCCGCAAATCCCGCCTTGGCTTCAGGGGCAGCAATTCCACTGCCACATTGCCAGACTCATCAATATCAATCAGCGGCACGCTCTTGTCATCGTTGCATTCCCCCAGGGAGTATTTCAGGGGCGAGCCTGCATAGCGCACATTTTCCCTGCCTGCCTGCTGGGGCCTGTGGATATGGCCCAGTGCCGTGTAGGCAAAGGGCGCAAAATTATCTGCCCCGATCTGCTCCACCAGCCCCACCTGCTGCACGGCAACGCTTTCCGAACCTGCCAGCTCCGGGACTAGATTGCTGCCAGCCACAAACTGGTGCGCCACCAGCACATTGCAGGCTTCAGGATTGATATCTGCATGATGCAAAATCACCTTTACCGCCTGGTCATAGCTCTCAATTTCCTCATCAGGGAAAAAATGGCGCACCTGAGACGCCTTCACAAAGGGCAGGAGATAAAAATTCACCCCGTCAATGCACCTGTGGTAAAGCTCCCCCTGATACCTGGCGGCAATATAAATACCCTTGGACTCGAAGAAGCTGCTGCCAAAATTCAGCCGCTCATCCGAGTCGTGGTTGCCGCTGATCATAAACACCTTTATCCCACGCTCTGCCAGCCTGTTCAGAAAATAATCCAGCAGCCGCACTGCCCCCTCGCTGGGCACAGGCCTGTCGTAAATATCTCCTGCCAGCAGCACGCCATCCACCTGCTGCTCATCTGCCAGCCGGAGCACCTCATCCAATATATAACGCTGATCACCCAGCAAATCAAAATCCCCCAATGACCTGCCCAGATGCAGATCCCCCAAATGCAAAAGCTTCAAACCGCACACTCCTTTCACTGACTGCAACTGCGAAATTGCGATATGCAATATGCTATACACGATATACGATATGTTGTATATGATATGCGATATGCAAATAATACGCATGCAAAAAGAGCAGCACAGGTACCGCCATCCACCGGCAATGCCCCATGCTGCACCACATTATGCACCATCCGTATACAACTCTGACAGATTGCTCTTTTTCACCTTGGCAAGCTTAATCTGCTGGATAAATGCCTCCTTGATGGCAGTTACCAGCTTTGCCAGATGCATATCCTTGCCGGTAAAAGGCACAAAGCCCCCTGCCATCACCTGATGCCCGCCGCCACTGCCAAAGCTGCTCAAAGCCCTTGCCGTAATCGCACCGGCATCCAGGCCGCTGCTGCACCGTACTGACAGCTTCAGCCCCTTTTCCTTCTTTGAATACACCACCGAAAAGCTGACCGCCACAAGGCTCAAGATAAAATCCGAAACCGATGCCACCAGTGCCTCCGGGCAGTTCTCCCCGGCAAAGGCGAAAGCCGTATCCCCCTCGTACAGCTCTATGCTCTCTATGGCCTTGGCATAAGCCTCCAAATCCTTGAATTCCAGCTCCGAGTTTTCCAGATAATAAATGGTATCCCCGTCGCAGAAGGCAAACAATCTGGAGAGCATATCCAAATCCAGCTGGCTTACCCCCCTCGACAGCTTCGCCGTATCGCTGCGGATGCCAAAGGTCAGAACCAGTGCCGTCTTCTCATCCATGGGAATGTCATTTTCAAAAAAATAGCTGGCAATAATCGCTGCGCAGGAACCCACCTCCGGGCGAATATCCGCAAAGCGGTACTCCGCGGCAAAAAACGTAGGATGATGATCGATGCTGGCAATTTCCACGCCCTTGGCATCATCCACATTGGAATTATACTTCTGTGAGTCAATCAGGATGATCTCATCATCCTCCCGCAGAATATCGCTAATATCCACCAGCCTGCTGAAGCTGATGCCCAGCTTTTCCATGATGTAGTTTGTGTTGAACCTTTCAATCTTACCCTGATAGCACACCGTGGACTCCACGCCGCAGTGCCTGAGAAGCTGCTGCAGCCCGTAGGCAGAGGCTATGGCATCAGGGTCCGGGAAATTGTGGGTCTGAATATATACATGCTCATGAGTAATCGCCCTCAAGAGCCCGTTTAACTGCTCCGTCATGAAACTACCTCCCTGTAGAATTTCCATCTGACAATATATAGTATAATCTACTTACGCCTTTACTGCACTAAAATTTTTTCCAAAATCCAAAAATGTTTCCAAAAAGAGAGATATTTGCTATAATATCACTGTGTTAGGAAAATTTTATGAAGGAATGTGATTTAATGATACCTGAGAAGTTTATGCAGATTGGTGCCATGATTATGCAGAACCCTGAGATGCTCCAGAAGCTGGCTGCTGCCAAGAGCCCACAGGAAGCATACGAAACAGTAAAGCCTGCCCTGGGGGATATGAGCCTGGAGGAGTTCCTGGCTGCTGCCGCCACCCTGGCACCGATGATTCCGCCTGACCTGACTGATGAGCAGCTGGATGCCATGCCTGCCGGCAACATCATCCGCGCCTTCAGGGGCTGGGTAAAGGATCTGCCGCCTATCCAGTAAAATAGCTGGTTTCCGAAAAGAACAGCCCGGTTTCACGCGAAACCGGGCTGTTTGCTTTTAATTGTGATATTAGGGCGTGTTGATTAATGCATAACAGATGAATAGTCATTATTTAAGCCAAAT
>JBJDWY010000070.1:0-47609 GCA_051866255.1 Anaerovibrio sp.
TACATCAGGAGGGGGTTACGCGATTTTTATTTTTTTTAAAAGTTGTAAAGTGCTGTATGAATTATAATTTAATTGGAAATAACAGGATGCGGAAGGGGTGAGAGGCTGCATGAAAAAGGCGGTAATGGCGATATTTATGGTGCTGCTGTGGGCAAATACAGCTCTGGCGGCAGGTCAGGTCAGCGTGCTGTGGGATTGGCAGGCACCGGGGGAAAAGGCCAGCAGGCTGGCGGAGCAGAATAAGCTTCCGGGGGTAAATGTGCTGTCACCCAGCTGGTTCATCATTGCCAATGAAAAGGGGAAAATCAAGGATAAGAAGGGCAATGCCAGCCTGGATTATGTCAGGCTGGCTCATGAGCATGGCTATCAGGTCTGGGCGCTGATTACTAACGACTTCAATCCGGACATGACAAAAAAGCTTTTGGCGAGCCCTATGGGCAGGGCAAATGCCGTCAGGGAAATGAAGGTACTGGCAAAAAAGTATGAGCTGGATGGCATCAACATCGATTTTGAAAATATTTATCCAGAGGATAGGGACAGGCTGACGGATTTCGTGGGGGAAATCAGCCGGGGGCTTCGGGCAGAGGGGCTGACGGTCTCCATGGATATTACCATTCCCAGCAATTCCGGCATGTGGTCCCGCTGCTACGACCGCAAGGGGCTGGCGGAGCAGGTGGACTACCTGATGCTGATGGCTTATGATGAGCACAGCGCGGCCTCCACGGTTAGCGGTTCCGTGGCATCCCTAGGCTGGGTGGAAAAGGGCATCACGGCAACCCTGGCGGAAGGAGTGCCACCCAAAAAGCTGCTCTTGGGCATGCCCCTTTATATGCGTATCTGGCAGGAGGATGTGAAGACCGGCAAGGCAAAGGGTACAACCCTGTCCATGTCCCAGGCGGAGCAAATGATTGCAGACAGGGGGTTGGCTCCTGTGTGGCTGCCGGAGGCAGGCCAGTATTATTTTGAGTACGCGGAAGGAAAGAGCCGCTACCGGGTGTGGCAGGAGAACCGCCGCTCCCTGGCGTTGAAGGCAGCCCTGGTCAGCCACTATGACCTGGCTGGCGGCGCCTATTGGCGCAGTACCCTGGAAACTCTTGATGTGTGGGAGGCACTGGCGCAGGTTATGGCAGCAGGAAGGTAAGGGCTGGAATTTTGGTGCAAAGTTGCAGAAATGTACACAATTGAATATAAGCTGTAATTAATGTATTTATTCCTCCGGGAAAATGGGCGCAGGAGCTTGTTTTTCCGGGGGATTTTGTATACAGAGATATTTACATTTTTTTTACAAAAACAGGCAAATGGACTTTACATTTGCGTATTAATATATAGCCATGTTCAGAGAAATCCGTAAATGTTATTTGAAGGAGAGTGCAAGTAAATGAAGAACATGAAGAAATTATTTTCAGTTTTATTATCTGTAATGATGCTGGGGCTCCTGGCAGCAGGCTGCGGCAGCGACAATGGCGGCAGCAGCTCCGGCCTCAAGGGTGCGGTATCCACCAACGGCTCCACCTCTATGGAGAAGGTTATCGGCATCCTGTCCGAGAAATTCATGGCGGACAACAAGGGCGTAACCATTACCTATGATGCTTCCGGCTCCGGCACAGGCATCGAGGCAGTAAGCAAGGGCTCCACTGATATCGGCCTTTCCTCCCGCGCCCTGAAGGACAGCGAGAAGGCAAAGGGCCTGAAGGAGACCACTGTGGCACTGGACGGTATTGCCATCATCGTCAATGAGAAGTGCCCTGTGGAGGACCTGAAGGTTGAGGATGTGGCTGCCCTGTTCAGCGGCGAGGCTGCTGACTGGAGCAAGTTCGGCAGCAATGCCGGCAAGGTAGCAGCTATTGGCCGTGAGGCTGGTTCCGGCACCCGTGATGGCTTTGAGTCCATTACCAAGACCAAGGACAAGTGCAAGCTGGCTCAGGAGCTGACCTCTACCGGTGCAGTAATTGAGGCTGTCAAGAACAGCGAGGCTGCCATCGGCTATGCTTCCTTCGCTTCCGTGGAGAACCAGAAGGGCATCAAGGTCCTGAAGGTAAATGGCGTGGAGTGCAGCGAGGAAAATATCGCCAACGGCCAGTATGTTATCCAGCGTCCGTTCAACCTGATTACCAAGGAGGGGGCAAAGCTCAGCGAGGCTGCCCAGGCCTTCTTTGACTTCATGACCTCCAAGGCAGCAGCAGAGCTGATTGTTCAGGCTGGTGCAGTGCCGACTGCTAAATAAGCAGGCTTTTAGCAAAGAGGTCTGATATATCATGAAGAATAAAACCAAATGGCAGGAAATGACTGAAAAGGGCATAAACGCAGTGTTTATGCTGTGCGGTATCGTGGCAGTAGGCTTCGTGCTGTGCATCACGGTACATCTGGTAATTGCCGGCCTGCCAGCAATTGTAAAGATAGGTATTCCGGAGTTTATCTTCGGTACCACATGGCAGCCAACTGCCTCCACGGTGGAGCCATCCTTTGGCATCCTTCCCTTTATACTCACCAGCATCTACGGTACGGCAGGCGCCGTGCTGATAGGTGTACCCGTTGGCCTCCTGACAGCAATTTTCCTGTCCAAGGCCGCTCCTCCAAAGTTTGCCAGAGTTATTCATACTGCGGTGGAGCTGTTGGCTGGCATTCCTTCCGTTGTCTACGGCCTTGTAGGCATGATTATACTTGTTCCAGGCATCCAGGGGATATTTTCCTTATCCTCTGGTGCCACCCTTCTGGCAGCCATTATTGTGCTGACCATCATGATTTTACCGTCAATAATCAACGTGTCTGAGACTGCACTGAAGGCAGTACCCAGAGAGTACGAGGAAGCCTCTATGGCCCTGGGGGCAACCGAGATGGAAACATTTTTCAGGGTCAGTGTACCGGCTGCCAAGAGCGGTATCGCGGCAGCCGTTGTTCTGGGAGTAGGCCGTGCTATCGGTGAGGCCATGGCGATTATCATGGTTTCCGGAAACGTGGCTAACATGCCGGGGCTGCTGGAATCTGTGCGGTTTATGACTACGGCTATCGCCTCTGAGATGTCATACGCCGCCGCAGGTTCCCTGCAGCATCAGGCACTGTTTTCCATCGGGCTGGTGCTGTTCCTGTTTATTATGATGATAAATGTGTTCCTGAATGTATTTGTCAAGGGAAGGAAGGTGGCGTAGGATGGAAAATGCGGCTGTGAGCCGGGCGGCCATCCCTGATAGCAGCACCGCGGGCTTTTCCCGCCGGAAGCTGTGGAATCAGGGGGCGAGATGCCTGATCTGGGCCAGTGCGATTTTTACCTGCCTGCTGCTGGCCTTTATTATCGGCTATATTTTTTACCGGGGTGTACCGTATCTGTCCTGGGAGCTTCTGACCAGCCAGAGCAGCTATGTGAGAAAGACCATCGGTATCCTGCCGAACCTTTTAAATACATTGTATATCATAGTGGTGGCTATGGCGGTTGTCCTGCCTTTGGGCACAGGCGCTGCCATCTACCTGACTGAGTACGCTTCCAACAAGAAGCTGGTGAACCTGATTGAGTTTGCGGCAGAGGCGCTGACCGGCATCCCGTCCATTATCTTCGGCCTTGCAGGCATGGTGCTGTTTTCCGAGATGTTCGGCCTGAAGCAGGGTATCCTGGCAGGCGGCCTGACCTTGGTAATGATGATACTGCCGGTGATTGTCCGCACTACCCAGGAGAGTCTGAAGACGGTGCCAAATGCCTATCGTGAGGGTGCCCTTGCCATGGGTGCCAGCAAGTGGCACATGGTGCGCACCGTGGTGCTGCCCAACGCTGTTGACGGCATCGTGACTGGCTGCATCCTTTCCGTAGGGCGCATCGTGGGCGAGTCGGCGGCACTTTTGTTTACGGCAGGCTTTGGCCTGGTGCTGAACGATTTCATAACGGCATTGGAGTCTTCCTCTGCTACCCTGACAGTGGCACTGTATGTCTATGCCAGCGAGCGGGGTGAAACCAGCGTGGCATTTGCTATCGCGGTAATTCTCATGACGCTGACGCTGCTTCTGAACTTCTCTGCCAACATGGCAGCCAAGAAGCTGAAAAATGTATAATGGTGTATAAATAATAAAGGATAATTTTATGGATACGATAATGGAAGTCAAGGACTTGAACCTGTGGTATGGTGACCACCACGCCCTCCATGATATCAGCGTGGATATTCCCAAGAACCAGATTACAGCGCTGATTGGCCCTTCCGGCTGCGGCAAGTCCACTTTTTTGAAAACACTGAATCGCATGAACGATTTGGTGGAAGGGATTAAGATTACAGGGAATGTAATTTATAACGGAGAGAATATTTATGCGCCCAAGGTGGATGTTACCTGGCTGAGAAAGCGGGTAGGCATGGTTTTCCAGAAACCGAACCCTTTCCCAATGAGCATTTATGACAACATCGCCTACGGGCCACGCACCCACGGCATCACCTCCAAGGTAAAGCTGGACAATATCGTGGAAAAGTCCCTGAAGGATGCCGCCATCTGGGACGAGGTAAAGGATAGGCTGAACACCTCCGCCCTGGGCATGTCCGGCGGCCAGCAGCAGAGGCTCTGCATTGCCAGGGCACTGGCGGTGGAGCCGGATATCCTCCTGATGGATGAGTCCACCTCGGCCTTGGATCCGATTTCCACCGGCAAGATTGAGGAGCTGGCGGTGGAGCTGAAAAAGAAGTACACCGTGGTCATGGTTACCCACAACATGCAGCAGGCGGTGCGCGTGTCTGACTACTGCGCTTTCTTCCTGCTGGGGGATCTGGTGGAGTTCAGTGAGACTGAGCAGATGTTTTCTGTGCCAAAGGACAGGCGGACTGAGGATTATATTACAGGGAGGTTCGGCTGATGAGAGCATATTTCGACCAGCAGCTTGACCTGCTGAAGGATGAGATGGTCTACATGGGCGGCCTCTGCGAGGAGGCTATCCAGCTGACGGTGGATGCCCTGCTGAACGGCGATATCAAGCGTGCTAAGACCATCAACAACATGATGAGCCAGATTAGCCAGCAGGAGCGCAGCATTGAGAATATTTGCCTGAAGCTCCTGATGCAGCAGCAGCCTGTGGCCAGGGATCTGCGCACTATTTCTGCGGCACTGAAGATGGTGACGGATATGGAGCGCATCGGCATCCAGGCCTGTGAGATTGCGGAGATTATCTCCGTGGGCAATATCGAGCAGGCCACTGACAAGGTGGATTTCCAGAAGATTTCCGATGCGGTCAGCAACATGGTGCACATGAGCCTGCAGGCCTTTGGTGACAAGGATATGGAGCTTGCCAACGAGGTGCTGAAGTACGATGATGTGGTGGACAATCTTTTCTGCGACATTCGTAGCGACCTGATAGGCAGGCTGAAGGCAGGCAGCAACGATGCGGAGTATCTCATGGATATGATGATGATAGACAAGTATTTTGAGCGCATCGGCGACCACGCGGTGAATATTGCCAAGTGGGTGAACTTCTCCATCACAGGCGAGATAGAGATTGTTGAATGAGGCTGGCTTTAGCCTGATTTAAGTTTGGTTTAAGTGTAATAAAGGCTCCTTCTAATTTTATATAGATATCGCAGGACGGCATTACCCAGGCCGGTGTGACTTGCGGCATCTCCTTTTCTCTTATGAATGTCCCGGCGGCTTCGTGCCTGCCGGGATGTTTTTTGCTTATGGCAGCCGCCTTGTTATGTGCAAATTGCAACTGAATACTCCCACTCAGGCAGCGCAAGATAATTTATTATCTTGTGCTGTCTGGATGGGAGTATTTTTTGTTGAAAAATTTGGTAATTTTTTACTGCTGACTCTTGCGATTTTGCTGTCTGTTCGCCGCAAGACTAGAGGGCAGGAAAAAATGTATTTTTTCGCCCGATGTCTTGCGGGGGGGGGCAAGTATGCTATTATAATGGACAGTACAAAATGTTTTAGATTTGCTAAGGCAGGAAAGGATTTATGCAGGTGGAGAATAAGGAGAATGCAGCGCGAATGTCCATGAGCTGTATGCAGGGCAGCCGGACGTCAGGGCATCGCTATCTGCGGCGCGTTATGTCGGTGCTGACGGACTACATCGCTATTTTGCTGACGGAGAAGTCTGCCATGTGGGTGACTGCTTTGCTGGTGGATGCCAGCAGATACGAAAGGCTTGCTTCTTCATATACATATTTTTGGATTCCGGTCATCTTTATTTTGTTTTATTCCCGGTCCAATATCTACCACATGCGGCCCATACTGGACAAGATACGGGATATTTTCTACTGCACCTGCAACGGGCTGGTGGTTTCCCTGCTGTTTTTGTATTTTGCCCATAAAAATATCGTGGACAGCGTGGTGTTCCCGGTGGCCTTTGCCATATTTGCCTTTGGGCTGGGGTATGCCATCAAGTATGTGTACTGGTGGTGTTTGAAAAGCTGGCATTTGCTGTATGAGCCAGTCATCCTTATCGGTGCCGGGAAGACGGCGGAAAAGGCTCTCAGGTTTTATGAGCAGGATTTTGGCTATCGGTACGATGTGCTGGGGCTTCTGGAGGATTATCCGCAGAAGTCTCCTGTGGCAGGCAAATATCCTGTGCTGGGTGGCATGTGGGATGCCGGATGCATCGTGCAGGAAACCGGCGTCAAGACAGTGGTTATCACCGCCCCGGGGCTGCCAAAGGAGCAGCTACAGAAGCTGATCAGCCAGGTGCAGCCCCATGTGAGGAATATCTCCTTTGTGCCTGATTTGCTGGGCACTCAGGTTATGGGGGTGGAGGCCAATGTCTTCTTTACGGAGAAAATGCTTGTGCTGAAGCTGCGGAACAATCTGGCAAGGCGCAAGAACATAGTTATTAAGCGTGTCTTTGATTTGCTGCTGAGTGCTGTTATTCTCCTGCCGGTGCTGGTGGTAATGCTGGGGGTGGCGGTTGCCATCAGGTGCGAGTCGAAGGGGCCGGTATTCTTCAATGCCAGGCGCATCGGCAAGCATGGCAGGGAGTTTCTCTGCTATAAGTTTCGCTCCATGTACATGAATGCGGATGAGATATTGGAAAATTATCTGACTGAAAATGCAGAGGCACGGGCGGAGTGGAATGAGTTCCAGAAGCTGAAGGGCTATGATCCGAGAGTGACACGAGTGGGGCGAATCATCCGGCGTACCAGCTTGGACGAGCTGCCCCAGATAGTAAATGTGCTGCTGGGGGATATGAGTCTGGTGGGGCCCCGGCCTTACCTGCCACGGGAGAAGGAAAAAATGGGCAGGCAGTTTGATACAATCTGCATGATTACCCCTGGTATAACAGGCTTGTGGCAGGTCAGCGGCAGGAACGATGTGTCTTTTGCCGGGCGGCTGCACCTGGATGAGTGGTATGTGCACAACTGGTCAGTATGGGTAGATGTGATGTGCCTATTCAAGACGGTGAAAATTGTGGTATTTGGCAAAGGTGCTTATTGATATATGAGATAGCTTTTAGCAAATAGTGACTGTTGATAGAGTTTTTTGAAGTGGGGAGCAGGACAGGATTATGAAAAAAATTGCGATGCTGGCAGCAGGCATGCTGCTGGGAATGAATGTATATGGTGCAGCTGTGGACGATATACCGGCAGCCAGTGCCAAGGTGGAAAATGCCGTGGAGTCGCTGGATGACAGCATTTTCAAGGTGGCCAGGATGCGCCCGGAGCGTATGCTGGATGAATACAGGCTGATGAAGTATGACACCATCAACATCATGGCTATCGGCTTTCCCAACGGTATTGGCATCAATGATATTACTGTGGGGGTAGATGGCATGGCCAGGCTTCCCTACACGGGAAACATCAAGCTGGTGGGGCTCACCTTGGACGAAGCCCGGGACTTGATACATGAGCGTCTCAGTGAATATTTCAAGCTGCCGGAACTGAATGTGTACATGAAAAGCTACGGCCCACGTAAGGTATATGTGATGGGCAATGTTAATGCACCGGGAATTAAGGAAATGGCTGTGGATAACATGAATGTTTATGCAGCAGTGGCAAGTGCCGATGGGGTGGATAACAAGGGACGTTCTAAGCATATCCAGCTGATACGGCAGATTGATGGGGTGCTGTATTACCGGGAAATTAATCTGGATGCCTTTGTGAAGAAACATGATTTGAGCCAAAACATTGAACTGGAAGACGGGGACATCGTCTATGTACCAGATTCCGGCAAGGTTATCTTCAGCCAGGATGTTGCGCCGTATATCAATATCTATGGTACATATCGGGCTTTGACCAAGGATTAATGGCATAGGCTTATAGGTACATAGGCTGATGAATATTTTATACAAGATACAGGAGCGAAAGATGGAACGTATAGAACAAGAAGAGATAATAGATTTACAGAAACTGTTGACAATTATTGGTGATAGGAAAAAGTTATTTAGTGGAATTGTAATAGGTTTGACAATGTTGGCATTGTTACTATCTCTGATACTGCCTAAGGAGTATACATCGCAAGTAACAGTACAATCTTCGAGTGATGGGATGGGGCTTAGTAATGCTAATGCTATGGCTATGGAAGCTCTTTTGGGAGGAAGTGTTGCTGACAGTAGAGTTTTGACATATATGGAATTTATGAAGACACGCATTGTATTGGAACCGATTATTGAGCAAGTATTTGATGATATAGAATTGGAAGATAGGCCTGATGCTGAAGACTTTGTAAAGAAACACCTTAATCTTACAAATCCTAAAGGAACTCAGCTTATTAGCGTTGAGGCTAAAGGGCGTACCCCGGAAGAAGCTAAGTATATAGCAGATAATGTGGTAGGCAACTTTCTTGAATTGATGACTAAACTGAACAAGGAAAATAAATCACTGGTAGTATCCTTTCTTGATGAGCGTATTGAAACTGCTAAAAAGGAAGCAGATGAAAGTGCCCTGGCATTGGAACAGTACAGCAAGGAGCACAAGTTATACGGCCCCGGGGAACAGACCACGGCACAGCTTGAGAAATCAGCGGCTTATGACAAGACATTAGGGGAGGTAGCCGTTACGAAAATGGCACAGCAGGCAAGGCTCAGCAGCGTGGCCAGCCAGCTGGGGGAGCAAAATAGTGATGCCATGAAGTACAACATGGCTGATGCCCCTAGCGTGCAAAGATTGCATAATGCCATCATTGACAAGGAAACAGAGCTGGTGAAGATGCGTATGCTCTATCAGGAAAAGCATCCTAATGTAGTCCGTGCCATAGCTGAACTGGAAGAGCTTAATAACCAGCTATCCAGTGAAGTAGAGAAGGTAGTAATTTCTCAGGCAGTAACCGTCAATGAAAATCAGGCGGCATTGCAGATGGAGCGTTATCAGGCTGCTACTGCATTAGCCGTAGCAACTGCTTCAGAAGCAAAGGTGCAGGCTTTGCAGAAGAAGGCGGATGAGGATATGGCCGGTATGGCAGATGATATTTTGGAATATCAAAAGCTTGCCAGGGAAGCAGGCCTGAAGCAGGAGATTTATAACAATCTCACTAAGCAGATAGAGCAGGCCAAAATTCAGCAGACAATGGAATCTATGGATATACAGGTGGTAGATGCAGCAAATTTGCCAAGGGAGGATAAACCGAGTTTTCCAAAGAAAAGCATTTTTGCTGTGACAGGCATGTTGTTAGGGGTAATAATTTCTATTTTGTATAGTTTTGTATTGTACAAGAAAGAATGTTGATTAAGGAAGATGTTTTTATGGAGTGCAAGGAGCCTGTCAGGGTGTTGCAAATAATTGGTATTTCATGTGATGGCGGTGTAGAGGCAGTGATACTGAATTATTATCGTCACATGGATAGAAGCAAGGTACAGTTTTATTTTGTCGTGCATAAGAATCCATCAAAGAATTTTGTGAAGGAAGTTAAGAAAGGCGGTGGCAGGATTTATGAGGTTACGCCATACATGAAGAACGTTTTCGCCTTTACTTACGAAATTTACAGGATTGTCAGGGACGGCAGGTATGAAATAGTACATTCCAATATGAACAGCCTGAGTGTTTTTCCATTATTTGCCGCATGGCTAGCAGGTGCAAAAATTCGTATTCTCCATAATCATACAACTGATACAAAGGCAGAAGGATTGCGCACATTGATAAAAAGAGTGTTACGGCCATTGGCAAAATTGTTTGCCAATCAATATTGGGCTTGCAGTGAACTAGCAGCTAAGTGGATGTACGGCGAGCGGGATGTGAGTGATGGAAAAATCACCATCATACCTAATGCCATTGATTTAAAGAAGTTTGCTTTTAATCAGGAAAAGCGTGACAGGTTACGCAGTCAGCTGGGCATAAAAGATGAACTGGTAATAGGTCATGTTGGCAGGTTTATGAAGCAGAAAAATCATGATTTCCTTATTGATGTTTTTGAATCAGTTGTAAAGGAAAAGCCTGATGCCAAGCTGCTTTTGATTGGTGAAGGCCCTCTTGAGCATGAAATTAAGGTCAAGGTCACTAGGTTGTCATTGGAGCATAATGTGTTGTTCCTTGGAGTACGAAGTGATGTAGCAGATTTATATAATGTCATGGATATATTTGTATTGCCATCATTTTATGAGGGATTACCAGTGGTAGGTGTGGAAGCACAAGCTAACGGATTGAAGTGTTTATTTTCAGTTCAGGTAACGAAGGAAAGTAAATTATTACAAGAAACAGAGTTTTTAGCAATAGAAAATGGAACTGCAATATGGAAAAAGGCTATATGTCATGCGAATATATCTAGAAAGTGTGCCGTGGGGGAAGATATGCCTAAGTTAATGAATTTTGATATATCTCGGACGAGTTCATATCTACAGAAGAAATACATTAGGTGAAAGTCATTGAGTATAGGTATGAGCCATAAATGGCATGATATGGTGTTTTTGTTTGCTTAAAGCCTAAAAATGTTTTATAGATTGAGGGTATTGTAGATGCAGAATATGCACAAACATAAACAAAAGAGAATAATTGTGGAATTATTGCACGGGTTAGGTGATACAGTTTGTGCTGTTCCTATGCTAAAGGTTTTGCGTGAGCATTATCAGGATGCAAGGATTGATGTGGTTTGTAAATTTGATGTATGCGTACAGATTTTACAGTGTTCAGATGTCCCTGTAGATAATTATTATGTACTTGATGCTTTTGGCAATCCTATCAATCTTTATAAGTTTATGCTTTTGTGTCAAAAAAATAATTACGATTATGGGATAGCATCGCCGCATACACCTGTATTAAAGGCAAAATTCTTTATGAATTTTGTTGTGAGGCCAAGAATTTGGTATGGTCTTCAGAAGCAAGATATATTTTTTGATACTTTGCCTGCTGAATGTCATCATGTCAAAGCACATTTTTTGGCATTGCAAGAGTTAATAGATGGGAACTTCGAGCATATTTATCCTCAATTATATCCAGAGCACCATTATTCATATTTGAATACAAATTTTTGTAAGCAACTTAAATGTATGGAAAATGTGGTGGGGGTTTGTATTGGAAATGCAGATTTCACATATAAACACAGATATTTGAGATGTGGAAAGGTTTATGCAAAAGGCTGGGGAATAAACAATATTCGCAATTTGATTGAAAAATTATTGGCAAGAGATATAACTGTAGTTCTTATTGGTGGCAAACAAGAACAAGTTTTGTTGTCAGCACTGGGTAATGACATTTTGTTATCGGATAAAGTTATTAACATGGTTGGGAAAACAAATATTGTGGAGTCGATGTTGATAGCTAAACAATGTAAATGTGTTGTGGGTGTGGATACCGGCATGATGCATATAGCAGCTGCTGTAGGAACCAATACTGTGTCTATCATGGGACCAACTTCGCCATACAAGCATGGAGCTGATGCAAATAATGCTTCATTTATATATCATCCAGAATTTTGCGAGAAGGTTTCATGCTATGGCAGTAAGGAATATGTCGTATGTAAAGATAGAAAATGTTTGAAGAACATTTCTGTTAGTGAAGTATACGATATAGTTTATAAAGTATTATAAGATTGTGTAATTTATGTGCTAAATAGGAATGATAAGAATGAGATATTTAATTTTTGGTGGGCCTGGGATAGGTGATACGATTTTCGAGATTATGTTTGCGAAAATGTTGAAGTCTTCAAGCAGTGATGTACATGTGGATTTGCTAACTGCTACAGATAATGATTCAAATAAATTGTTAGATAGTTTGTTATTGTGTCAAGGCTATATTGATAGGCATTATAGCTGGTCTAGAAAAAACTATTTCAGAATAATACAAACAATGGTGCAGCTAATAAAAAACAGGTATGATTATGGATTTTCTTGTAGTTCGTCTTTTAAATCCAATAATACTGCTGGAAGGGTGTGTAAAATTATTGGTTGCAAAAGTGTAGTGAAATTTGTTGAGGGAAAAACAGGCAAGGTAGATTTTCCAGTTGTAATATCGGAGAATATACATTTTGTGGAACAGTATAAAAAATTAGCTGATGTAATTTATCAAAATGTAGCAATTGATGTAAACGTGTTGGACATAAATAAAATACCTAACAACGGCAAATATAAAAAAGAAAAACAGAGGATAACGATTGCAATAGGAACTAATCCTACTATTTATCAAGTGGAAAAAGAAAAAATAAAAATAAATATAAAGGAATGGGGTATAAGGAACTGGATTTTGGTAGGAAATTTTTTATTTGATGCAGGCTATGAAGTGTATGTGGTTGGCGGTTCTAAAGATAAAGAGTCAATTTTAGGTATAAAAGACTATAAATTCAAGCATGGAATAAATGTTTTGTGCGGTGAAACAACGCTTCAAGAAAGTCTGTGCATAATAAAAGATAGTGATTTAGTGGTTGGGGCTGACACTGGGATGCTACATTGTGCTGCAGCGTTAAATGTGAAAACTATATCTTTATTTGGTGGTACTGATTATAAAGTATGGAGACCATATTCTACCCAAAATTATGTTTTTTTAGGAAAAAGTAATTGCTCTCCGTGCTATGGCAAGAATGTGGCGTTGAAATGCAAAAACAGGGAGTGTATGTCATCAATAAAATACGAAGATGTAATAGATATGATAAAGAAGGTAATTTGAAATGTCTGTATATTGGTTACTTTTGTTTTGTAGTATATTTTTAATACTTGAAATAGTGTTTCTTAAATTAGAATATATTTCTCCTGCTTTTTTGTATACAGCATCGTTTGTTTTGTGTTCTATGTGTACTGCCTATATGTCAAATTATTGGCCGGAGATAGAATATTTACAAATAGAAACAGTATATTTGATTGTAATATCAATTGCTATTTTTTTATTGATTGAATTTATATTTGCCATAATGGCACGGTCATTGCGTTATAAAAATGTGACCATGAGTAGTGTTTGTAAAAACGTACACATTAGCAGATTAAATGTATCAAAAAGTGTTATAGTTTTTGCAATAATATTGGGGCTTCTTTGTGTCATTTGGACTTTCACATACATATTGAAATATATATCAGCAGGTGATTGGGTTGCTATAATGGCCATGTACAAAGATACTGTTAATACAAATGTGTCGGATTTTGGCGTTACTAGAAAATTATTAAATCAGTTTATGAAACTCATGACGGGTTTTTCTTATGTTTTTCTATTTGTATATATATATCAGAGAGCACGAAAAAATTTATCAGTAAAAACGAAAGCCTTATATCACATTATTTTTGTTGTATATATGTTATTTAGATTGTTATTGTCAGGTGGACGACAAGGTGTGATATTTTTTATTTTAGCTTGGATTACTATGTATTATATCTGTAATATCATGGATATAGATGGAAAGTTAAAATCGATAAATAAAAAGAAATATCGAAAATACTTATTTTCGATAGTGGCTTCTGTTTTTCCTCTGTTTTACTTTTTTGGAGTATTTGTTGGTAGAAAGACTGAAGATGTTATTTTTAATGCGGCATTTAGTTATTTATCAACTGGCATTTATGGCTTGGAGCAAGAAATTAAAAATAATTATGCATCTCAATATTGGGGGGAATATTCATTTCCAGGCATATACGATTTATTGCATTTTTTTGAGATTATACCTAGTAATATCGAACAGCAAAGCTTTTTGCCTTTTTTTGGGCATGGAAATACAGTAAGTATGTTGGGGAGATGGTATTGGGATTTTGGTGTATTGGGTGTATATATCATGGTTATTATTGCAGCACTTGTTTTTTGTTATATATTTTATTTTGGAATAAAATACAAGACTCAAGGACATATTCGTAATATATATATAATTCTCTATTGCTATATGATACATGTGCTATATTTTGCTGGATATGATGATTTTTGGATAAATATATATTCCATAACTTTTATCTGTAACCTTTTTATTATCGTAATCCTATACAAATATATTGTAACGAAAAAATTGCGCATAGTATTTGGTGAAAAGTAAATGACAATTAAATTAACGAAGCGTGACATAATATGGAGCTATATTGGAACCATATTGTCAATGGGCATTAATTTTATCATGCTGCCATTTTTGATGTATTTTCTGGATGGCGATATGCTGGGGCTGTGGTACGTGTTTGCCAGTATTGGCGCATTAGCGACTTTATTTGATTTCGGGTTTGGTGTTACTTTTGCGAGGAATATCACTTATGCCTGGTCAGGGGCGAGGTCGCTAAAAAAAGAAGGAGTGAATTTTTCAGAAAATATCACTCCTGATTTTATCCTCATTAAAAAAGTCTTGCTGACCTGCAAAATTATTTATGGCATTATTGCAGGAGCAGCAATTCTGGCGCTGTTGACAGTAGGTACATATTATATAATGTATATTTCGAGAGATGTGGAAGGCAATAGCCAGATTGTGGCATGGATAATTTACAGTGTAGGTATATTTTTAAATTTGTATTACGGATATTACGCTTCATTTTTACGGGGAGTAGGAAATGTGGCACGGGCAAATAAAAATACTGTTTATGCCAGAGTGATACAGCTGGTGCTTATGGTTGTTTTATTGGTGTCAGGTTTTGATTTGCTGGGTGTTTGTGTTGCATATCTGGCATATGGTACTGTATTCAGGCTTTTAGGGAAGAAGTATTTTTATCAATATAAAAATATTGGCTATGAGTTATCCCTGCTGAAAGAGAAAATACCCCGCAAGGAAATTCGGGAGATGGTTGGTATCGTCTGGCACAATGCATGGCGTGATGGTTTGATTGCTTTTTCTAATTATTTTTGTATACAGGCATCTACAATCATCTGCTCATTTTATTTGTCGCTGGCGGAGACAGGCGTGTATTCCATCGGGGTTCAGTTTGCGACCGCTATTGCTGTTATAGCTGGTACAATGTATAACACCTACCAGCCGGAATTGCAGTCTGCCTACGTTCTTAATGACAGGGCTAAGATGTGCAAAATCATGTCAGTGATAGTTATGTCCTTTGTCTATCTATATCTGGCTGGCATAATTTTATTTTGCATCGGAGGGATGCCTATTTTAAAATTCATCCGTCCGTCAGCTACGGTCTCTTATCCTGTTCTGCTGGGATTATGTGCATATCAGTTTATTTTGCAATTCAGGAATTGCTATACATCCTATTTTTCTTGTACCAACAGAATTATCTACTTGCGGGCATTTTTGTGCTCATCCATTTTATGTATCGTCTTGTCTTTATTTTTGGCAGGTTCATGCCAGTTGGGGATATGGGGATTAATCATGGCCCAGATTATCAGTCAGGCTGTATATAATCTGTGGAAATGGCCACTTCTGGCACATAAGGAATTGCATTTATCTGCCAGGAATATGATATGTGCAGGTTCAAGAGAGCTGGTGCAGTCATGCCTTAGGCGCAGAAAAAGTTAGTGGCGGTTTGCCATAGGAAAAGATTATATGTTATATGGGAGTATTATATGAAAAAAATAGGAATTTTGACGTACCATACAGGATACAACTATGGTGCCAGCCTGCAGGCGTATGCCTTGCAACATGTTGTCAGGCAGATGGGATATGATGTTGAAACCATAAATTTTGAGACGGAGCGTTTTGTAAATAGCAGGGAGATGTTTGCCCGTTCACCCCGCAGGCTGAAGGAATGGATTAAAGTTATTTCCAGGTTGCCATATTATAAATCCTTGCAGAGGCGACAGTATTTATTTGATAAATTTACTAATGAATGTCTGGCTTTAAGCCCTTTGTACAGGCAGGAAAAGGAAGTTATTGAGCATGCAACGGACTATGATTGCATAATTTGCGGCAGTGACCAGATTTGGAATCTATCTACGGATGATGCACCGGCAGCAAATCATTTATTCTTTTTGAATTTTCCCAAGGCGCAACGCCGTGTGTCCTATGCTGCATCCTTTGGCAAATGGGTAAAAGAAGCTCCTGGGCATGTAGATGAATTTTTGCCCTGGCTGAAAACTTTTGACAAAATTTCTGTGCGCGAAATCAGTGGCGTGGATTATGTCAGAAGCTTGGGGCTGGACTGCCAGATTTGCCTTGACCCTACTGTTTTGCTGGATAAGGAAGATTATGAGCAGATTTGTGCTGAACGGCTGATTGAAAAAAAGTATGTATTGTTGTTTTCATGGGCATGTACCAGTGAGGTGGTCAGGGCAGCGAAGGAAGTAGGCCGACGGCTTAATTTGCTGGTAATTAATATTGTACCTCCGCCGAGGGCGATGTTTTCAGGGCTGGAAAGAAAGCTTGATGTAGGGCCAAGGGAATTTTTAAGCATGATTAAACATGCAGAATTTGTAGTGACTAATTCTTTTCATGGCACTGCTTTTGCGACAACTTTTGAAAAGCCATACGCTTCCCTGGTTGTAAATAATAAATGTGATTTGCGGATGAAGTCACTGCTGGAGCAGCTGGGAATTAGCTACCATTTAACAGATGCCAATGATATAGATTTAACCAGGCTTTTGGAGACAGATTATATGAAAGTCAGGAAACGGAAGCAGGGTTTGCGGCAGTCTTCCTTTGAGTTTTTAACGGAGGCGTTGAAAGGGTTATAATTTATGGATAACTTTATAAAATCATACATATATCGTTCCAATAATATGGAAGCAAAGCTTAGAAGTTCTTCCGGGGCGGCTTTTTATGAACTTGCCAGGGGGGCATTGGCTGCCGGGTATTACATCTGCGGGTGTGCCTGGGATAATCAGCTTGTGGCAAGGCATATAATCGGAAATTCTGAAAAGGATTTATGGCGCATGCAGGGAAGCAAATATGTGCAAAGTGACATGGGCGAGGTATATAGGGAAATTTTGTCTCTACTGAAGAATGGGAACAAGGTATTGTTTTCAGGCACGCCATGCCAGGCTATAGGCATTGGTAAGCTGGCAGAAAAAGTCCATAAAAGAGAAAATCTCCTGACCGTAGCCCTTATCTGTCATGGTGTGCCATCGCCTCTGGCCTGGGAATCTTATAAAAATTGGACAAATGCCAGGGAAGATGATGTGCTTTGCGATGTGAACTTCAGGGATAAAAGCCGTGATGGTTATAGAAAGCAGTACACGTGCTATATTTATCAATCAGGCAAGAGGATATGCGTGCCATCATATTTGCCGACAAATAAGTATATGGAAGCAGGCATTGTCTATAATTTGTCAATTCGTTCCAGCTGCTCGGAATGTAAGGCAAAGGGATATAGTGCATGTATAGATATTATTCTGGGTGACTGGTATGCAGAATATAAGGCTGAAGGAAGCCTGGGAACATCCTGCTTATGCACATATACTGCGCAGGGCGATAAATATGTGCATGAATATCTGCCAGGCTTAAAAAGCATAGATTATGTAGAAATCGTCAGGCAAAATGCTTTTATCGAAAAATCTGTTATTTTAGGGAAGCAGAGGGATACGTTTTTTGCGGATATCAGCAGGGATGGTTTTTGGGATAATGTAGAGAGTTTATATCCACGAAAGTATCCGTTGAAGGTGTTTTTAATTAAATCTGGTTTATATGCCTGGTTAAAAGGCCGCAAGTGATTATTTATGGTGGTATGCTGCTGGAAAGGATAAAGATAGATTTATGAATAGTGTACCAGTTTTATATAATGCAAAAGAAGAGTGCTGTGGCTGTACAGCGTGTTATGCTATCTGTCCGGCAAGGGCTATTTTGATGCATGAGGATGAGGAAGGATTTGCCTATCCTGTAATTGATGCTGAAAAGTGCATCAAATGCCATGTATGCCTGGAGATATGTCCGTTTAAAGTTAGTGGTTTAAGTTAAAGATCATGAAAGTTGCAGAATGGGGCGAGAAAATATGCGAGAAGAATGGGTTAATAATTTATTGAATGTAAAGCATGATTTGCTGAACGAGATAGCCAGAGATGGCGGATATCTTGACCAGGTGCTGGTCGCGGCAGAGGTTATGACTGATGCCATAAAAAGCGGTCACAAGATTTTGCTGGCTGGTAATGGGGGGAGTGCAGCAGATGCTCAGCATTTTGCGGGGGAGATTGTGGGCAGGTTTTTAGTGGAGCGTGATGCTCTTCCGGCTATTTCTCTCTGTGTTGACCCCTCAGTGATGACCTGCATAGGCAATGACTATGGTTATGACGAGGTATTTGCCAGACAGCTGGCAGGTATGGGAAATGCTGGTGATGTGTTTATTGGCATTTCTACCAGCGGCAATTCGTCCAATATTTATCGGGCGATGGAGATTGCTAAGACGAAAAAGATTAAGACGGCAGGTCTCTTGGGACGAGACGGCGGAAGGATTAAGGACATAGCTGACATAAGTTTGATTGTGCCATCTGAAAGTACGCCTAGGATACAGGAAATACATGGCTTTACTGTACATTTGCTGTGCGAGATTATTGAAAGAAATATTTTTGCAGGGGAGAAGAAAGTTCGTGAGTAATAATTTTTCCAGGCTGGCAGATATAGTAAAAAATAAGTTTTCCCAGCAGAATATTTTAGTTATTGGCGATTTGATGGTGGATGAATATGTCACAGGCCAGGTGTCAAGGATTTCCCCGGAAGCCCCAGTGCCGGTTTTGCGGTATAGTAAGAAGTCTATGGAAGCCGGGGGCGCTTCCAACGTTGCCAATAATGTCCATGCTTTGGGGGCTGGTGTAGCAGTATCAGGTTTGGCAGCGGATGATTTTGCCGGCAGGTGGCTCAGAAAGCACTTGTATGAGATGGGCATCGATGTGTCCGGCATTATTGCAGAGCAAAACAGGGATACCATTGTCAAGACAAGGTTTGCGACAAAAGGACAGCAGCTGTTGCGTGTTGACAATGAGCTTACAGAAGAAATAAATTCTAATTCACGCAATGCCATTCTTGCATACCTAAAGAAGCATATCTTAGGATTTTCCGCGGTGATACTTTCAGATTATAAAAAAGGTGTACTTAATTCAGAAGAATTTGTGGCGGAAATTATCAAAATCTGCAATGAGAATAATGTCTTGATTTCAGTGGACTCCAAGAGCCGCAATATTGAGGCCTTTAAAGGTGCGGATTTTGTAAAGCCAAATAATTTGGAATTGGCAGAAGCTGTAGGATTTGCCATAAAGGATGAGGAATCCTTGAACCGGGCCGGAGAGGAATATTTATTGCGGTCAGGTGCCAAGGCATTAGTGGTAACGAAAGGTGCCAAGGGTATTTCATTATTTAGGAGACATCAGGACAGGCTTGATTTCCCCGCTGCGGAGGTGCAGGTATACGATGTTACCGGTGCCGGTGATACTGTAATCAGTACGATTACGCTGGGATTGGCAAGTGGCTTGGATTTTTCAGATGCCATTGTTCTGGCAAATCTGGCTGCCGGAAAGGTTATCAGTTCAGTGGGGACAGCAGCAATCAGACAGGATGAGTTGATAAAGTCTATCGTGCGCGAAAAGAGGTAATAGGGATGTTTATTGTAACTGGCGGGGCTGGTTTTATAGGCAGCTGTGTGGTACGCATGCTGAATGAGATGGGGATAAGTGATATTGTAATAGTTGACCATATTTCAGCAACTGATAAATGGAAAAATATGTGCAATAAATCTTATTTGGAATATATAAACAGGGATGAATTTTTGGGCAGGCTGGATGAATTTGCAGGCAAGGTTTCTCATGTTATACACATGGGGGCATGCTCTGCTACTACTGAGCGTGATTTTGATTTTTTGTATAAGAATAATTTTGAGTATAGCAAAAAATTGTGGCATTTTTGTGCGGAAAATGGGATTAGCTTTATTTATGCCAGCAGTGCAGCAACCTATGGTGACGGCAGTCATGGGTTTGATGATAAAGATGATATAAAGGCTTTGCTGCCATTGAATGGATATGGCTACTCCAAGCAGTTATTTGATTTGTGGGTGGAAAAACAGCAGTCTGCACCTAAGCAGCATGTCGGTTTTAAGTTTTTTAATGTTTATGGCCCGAATGAGCATTTTAAGGGGAGCATGGCAAGTGTAATTTTTCATACCTTTAACAGCATAAGGAAGACTGGAAAGATGGGCTTGTTCAAATCCTATAAAGATGGCGTTGCGGATGGACAGCAGCTGCGTGATTTTGTCTATGTAAAGGATATTTGCAGTGTAATCAAATATATGCTGGAGCATCCTGAGATTAACGGCTTGTTTAACTTGGGAACCGGTGTGGCACGAAGCTTTTATGACCTGGCAGCGGCTACTTTTGCAGCGATGGGGTTGGAGCCGGAGATAGAATTTATTGATATGCCTGAGCATTTGAGGGGCAAGTATCAATATTTTACCCAGGCAAATATGGAAAAGCTTCGTAGTGTTGGATATGATGTTCCTTTTTATACGCTGGAAGCAGGCGCTGAGGATTATGTGCAAAATTATCTGCTGAAGGATTATGCTGTGTATTAAATTGTACCAGATTCTGAGGCTTTACGCTTTTTATTGTAAGGGCAGATATTGGTACAATAAAAAAGGGCAGCAGCATCTTGGCTGGCAGCCCCTTAGGATATGTGTATGATTTTTAGTTTGGTTAATACACTGGCATAGCATTGAGCTTATGTCGATTTTGCTCAGTTGCTGAGAGCAGCGAGCACATCCGGGGAGTACAAGCCGGATGATTTTAGCTTTTCGATGGTAACAAGATTAGCTTTTAGCATATTTTTGAGAGCATTGATTTCACCTTTGATTTCACCTCTGATTTCGCCATTACGTTCTCCTATCATTATGCCGTCACGGATAGCTTCTTCGCGGATGCCGGAACTTAAATTGCACATGTGGCTCATCTCCTTTTCTAATTCAATCGTCATAGGAATATTATGTTCTTTTTCTAATTTTTGCTTCTTGATTTCTACATCCATTCTGGCGAGCAACGTGTCCAGCATGGCAATAAGCTGATTTTGGCTCTGGTCAGGTTTGCCGCTGAGGTGGATGAAGATGATATTTATCAGGCTGCAGGTTGGATATGGTTTTACATTGTTATGGCCTTGATAGATGATATGCGGGTCCAGGGAATAGGTGATGATGGAGTCTTTTTTGTCCACCGGGCAATCCATACAAATCCAGATGCTGTAGACCTGCTTCATATTGTCGTATTGTTCTTTGTCTGAGCCGTCATTGGTAAACTCCGTTGAAAGCTGGGCTGAAATGAGCCTGGCTGCGTAGAATACACCGCGGTTCAGGAGACTGTAGCCTGGATTGCCCTTTTGCTGGGCTTCCACGTTGATGATGATTTTACGGCTGCTGCCATCTGGCAGGATGATGGAAAAGCGGATGTCGTAGATGATACGGCCTTCGTAGGGGATTTTGTCTTCAAGTTCGTCATTGATGATTTTCTTGTTGGTAAGCCCTGGTTCTACGAATACCTTGCCGATTTGTATGGAGTTTTTGTCGATGCACTTTTCAATCACTGGTAGCTGATAGCATTGTAGCTCCGCAACAACGGGCTTGATAATGCGTGCAAGGATGGTAATATTGACAAGGACGCGTCTTACGCTCTTGTCATAACGTATGTCCAGGTTTTCCATATCAATGTCTTTTGCTAAAACAGTTTTGGTAAAAGGCAAGCTGATTCCCCCTTCATTATATCATAAATTATCACTAGATGAATACAGGCACATATTTAGGTTGGTTGCGAAAGTTTTTCTATGCTGATTTTACCATGCTGTCATGGAGAATGATATAGGACGAATAACGGTTTAAGTTTTTGGTTCCTATAATAATATGGAAATAATATAAAAAGTGAAATATACATATAAGTATAGGTATATTGTCGCAGCGGCATGATTATGCAAAGGAAATAATCTATGAAGAAAAGCCTGCCGATGATGTTTGCCATGATTGGCTGATTGATACGGTTGTGCCGTGGTTTTTTGGCCCCGGCTATGATAAAGTAGGAATGTTGGTCAAGGTATTCAGTGTTTTGCTTTTGGCCGTAGGCATCAGCAACGTGACTGGGATTCAGTATCTGATGGCGGTGAACAGGCAACATGTATTGATGATATGTGCTGATGGCAGGTACTGTTTTTGCGATAGTGATTTGATTTTCGACTGATATATGGGAGGAATTTTCTATGTATGATTATCTGGTTGTGGGCAGCGGCCTCTTCGGGGCAGTTTTTGCCCATGAGGCGAAAAGGGCAGGAAAGTCGGTGCTGGTGGTGGATAAAAGGCCCCATATTGCCGGTAATGTTTATACGGAGAAGATAGAGGGCATCAATGTGCACAAGTATGGCGCCCATATTTTCCACACCAATAACAGGCAGGTTCAAGCGAGGTGATATTGCTGTGGCAAGGGGAAGGTTGTCTCCTCTGGAGATAGCTGCTTTAAGGAGCAATCCTTATGTGGAAGATGTAAATGAAACGAGGATAATTTATACATATAAATTCAAGTGCGTGTTTATGGAACAGTATCTGGCTGGTGCAAGGCCGGTGGATATTTTTCGTCAGGCAGGCTTCGATGTGTCGGTGCTGGGGGAAAAGCGGATAGAGAGGGCAACTGCCCGCTGGAAGGCTATGTATGCCGGTAATGGCGTGGAAGGCCTGAAAGGAACAGCACGGAAGAATAGCGAGGCCGCTCTGTCTCCTGCCGGGCAAAAAGGCCATGCAGGGCTGGCAGGAAAAAAGGGGCAGAGAAATACTGCTGCCCTGGATGGGTATGATTCAAAGCTGAATGCCCATGAAAACCGCCTCAGCCATTTTGAAAAAATGCTGCTGGATGTAACGGGCAGGATTAAGGTGCTGGAGAAGCAGTCCGCCGAGTTTGCTGTCAAGGTTGACCTGCTGGCGGAACACGGCAGCCTGGATGAGGATTATGTGCTGAATAAAAGCCATGGCAATGCTTATTTGTATGAGCTGATTTATGAGGCGATGGGAAAATATGCCGGACGCCTTAGCGTGAACAGCCTGTGCGACATTTTTCATGTGTCACGGCAGGGATATTACAGATACCTGAAGCAGCGCAGCCTGCTGGAAACATAGATGAATTATAGTGCCCCGTCAGGTTTGGTTTATAGACGGCTGAAAAGCCGTTGTGAGCCATGCCTGGCGGGGATTTTTTTTTGCGCTTTTTTGTACTCGTATTGTCTTTATATGTTTTTGGGGCAGGGGCAGGGGTATCTGCTGTATTTTACAAAGATTTTACAAAAGCTGCCCACGGACTTTACATAAAAGGTTTATGATGGATGTAAGTATAAACAATATAATTAATCTGATTATCTGTCACTTCAATTTTAGGAGGAGAATATAATGTATACAATCGTGGACGTAGGTTCCAACACAATCCGCATGAATGTCTATGACATCAGGGATGACAAGCTGAGGCTCCTGTTTACCAAGAAGGCTACTGCCGGGCTGGCATCCTATGTGAAGGACAAGCGGATGTCTGCTGCCGGCATAGACCGGGTGGTGGAGGTGCTGGAGGATTTCAAGGAAACCCTCAGCAACCTGAATATTCCTGAGATGCACGTTTTTGCCACTGCTTCCCTGAGAAACGTGGAGAACAGCCATGATGCGGTGGCGGAGATTGAAAGGCGTACAGGGGTTGCCGTGCAGGTGCTGTCCGGCAGGGAGGAAGCGGAGCTGGACTTCCTGGGTGCTGCCAGGGAGGCGGCTGTCAAGAAGGGGCTGCTGGTGGATATCGGCGGCGGCAGTACGGAGCTGGTTGCCTACAAGGATGGCAAAATCATCAGCGCGGTCAGCATTGCCAAGGGTTCCCTGAACAGCTACAACAAGTATGTAAAGGGCATCCTGCCTACCAAGGAGGAACGCCACCTCATCCGGGCGGATTTTCTGAAGAAGCTGGATGGCATCAAGGCTTTTGAGGGCAAGAACAAGTACAAGCTCATGTGCGGCGTAGGCGGCACGGTGCGGGCTGCCCTGAAGCTGGATCAGCTGTTTTTTGGCAAGAGCGCTGCGGAAAACCTGCTGCAGGTTTCCCATGTGGGCTATATTATCAAGGCCATGGAGCAGAAGGAGAATCAGGAGAAGTTCATCAAGAATATGGGGCTGCTTCTGGATGTGGTGCCGGACAGAATACGCACCATCCTGCCGGGCATGATTATTCTCTATGCGGTGGCAAAGCGGTTTAAGTGTGAGTCCATTCTGGTGGCGCATACAGGCGTCCGTGAGGGCTTTATGTACAACTATGTGCTGAAGAAGGAGCATATCGGTCAGGACGGATTGGCAGGAGACGATGAAAAGGATAATCAGGCTGCGGACGCTGCGCAGGGCGTGGAGGCGGTTCAGGCTGTTCCGGAAGCTCAGGGCGCAGGCGAAAAGGAAACCTCAGGAGACAATCAGGAGAAAGCAGGGGAATAACATGGGACAGATTGAACCAAGTGAAAAGAACAGCAAGAAGTTTGTAACCAGCTACACCCAGAACAGGGAGCTGTCCTGGCTGAAATTTAACAAGCGTGTGCTGGAGGAGGCGGAGGACAGCAATGTGCCTCTGTGCGAAAGGCTGAAGTTCGTGGAGATATTCACCAGCAACCTGGATGAATTCTTCATGGTGCGGGTAGGCAGCCTGCTGAGCCTGGAGGCCATGGATGCAAAGAAGGTAGACAACAAGAGCCTCATGACGGCACGGGAGCAGCTGAACGCCATCTTTGATACGGTACGGGAGCTGTACGGCCAGCGGGACAGGGTATTTGCCTATCTCCGCCGCAAGCTTATGGAGAAGGGCATCGGCCATGCCAATATCCACGAGCTGTCCAAGAAGCAGTATGCCTGCCTGGAGGACATGTTCCAGGAGCGCATCCTGCCGGTGCTCTCCCCGCAGATTATTGACAAGCATCATCCGTTCCCGCACCTGGACAACAAGAAGCTGTACATTTCTGCGGTGCTGAAGGGCAAGAAGAAGCTGATCCTGGGCATTATTCCCCTGCCTGAGATGCTTGACAGGGTGGTTTATCTCAGCAAGGAAAAGACGGAATTTATCCTGCTGGAGGATATTATCGAGGAGTTTATCGACAAAATCTTTGTGGGTTACCCGGTGATGGACAAGGCGGTATTTGCCATTACCAGAAGTGCCGACATCAATCTTGAGGAAGAAGAAGTGGAGGCAGGGGACTACCTGGAGGCCATGAAGAAGGCGCTGAAAAAGCGCAAGCACCTGACTCCTGTGCGGCTGGAAATCAAGAGCCGGGGCAAGTCCCTGATTGCAGAGTACCTTATCGACCGCTACAAGATTGGTTCCTCCCAGGTATTTTCCACTACTGCGCCGCTGACTTTGGACTATGTTTACGGGCTGGCTGACAATCTGACGGAGACCATGCAGCAGGAGATGTACTACGCTCCTTATGAGCCTGTTTCCTGCGAGGAGAAGTTCCATCTGGAGGCGGATGATAGCCTGCTGGAGCTGGTCAAGAGGCAGGATGTGCTGCTGAAGTATCCTTATGATGATTTCGGGATTTTGCTGCAGCTGGTGAAGGAGGCAGTATACAACCCTGATGTGCTGTCCATCAAGATTACTATCTACCGCATTGGCAAGGGACATGCCAAGCTGATGAACTACATGATGGTGGCAGCGGAAATGGGCAAGGATGTGACTGTCCTGCTGGAGCTGAAGGCTCGCTTTGACGAGGAAAACAACATCAGCTGGGTAAATGACCTGCGGGAGTCCGGCTGCCGCATCCTCTATGGCTTTGACCGCTACAAGGTGCATGCCAAAGTCTGCCTGATTACCTACCGGTCTGCCGGTGAGAATGGCGTAAAATACATCACTCATATCGGCACCGGCAATTTCAATGCCAAGACTGCCAAGCTGTACACGGATTTGGCTCTCCTGACGGCTGATGATGCCATCGGCAGGGATGCGTCCATGTTCTTCCGGAATATGGGCATCGGCAACCTGTGGGGCGAGTATCAGAAGCTCCTGGTGGCGCCTGTGAACCTGAAAAAGAGCCTGCTGGAAATGATTCAGGGTGAAATCAGCAAGGCGGAGAATGGCGGCCAGGGCTATATCCTGCTGAAAATGAACTCCCTGACGGACAGGCAGCTGATTGATGCCCTGTACGCTGCCGGTCAGGCAGGGGTACGGGTGGACATGATTGTCCGGGGCATTACCTGCCTGGTGCCGGAACGGCCGGGACTGACGGACAATATCCACATCAGGAGCATCGTGGGCAGGTTCCTGGAGCACCCGAGGGTATTCTGCTTCGGCCAGCCGGGGGAGGATGGCGATATGGGCCAGCTGAAGATGTATATCGCCTCTGCTGACTGGATGACCAGGAACACGGAGAACCGCGTGGAGGTGGCAGCACCGATTTTTGATGGCAATATCAAAAAGGAAATCTGGGATATGCTGCAGCTGCAGCTCTCTGACAACACCAAGGCGCGGAATATTGATGCCGATGGCGAATACTATCTGCCACAGGTACAGCCGGGGGATACCCTGATTGATGCCCAGGCAAGGCTGATGGAGGAAAACCGCCAGTAAAAGTCTCCCTGATAACTTGTGAATAGTCCGCCTGCCCCAGGGTGCTGTCCCCTGTGCAGGCGGATTCTTGATTTGAAAATGCAGGGGGAAAGTGTTACACTGATTAAAAGCAAATTTAATTTGTGTTGTTTTTATTATTTGTATTATTTGCGTTGTCTGTGTTGGGTGATTGACGATGATTTATTGTGTTGAAGATGATGACAGCATCAGGGAGCTGATGCTGTACACCTTGAAGGCATCAGGCTTTGAGGGCAGGGGCTTTTCTGATGCCGGGGAGCTGTGGCAGGCATTGGAGGTGGCAAAGTCCGGCAGGGCACCTATGCCCCGGCTGGTTATGCTGGATATCATGCTGCCCGGGGAGGACGGGATTTCCATCCTGCAAAAGCTCCGGGCGGATGGTGCGACGGCTGATGTGCCGGTGATTATGGCCACTGCCAAGGGTACGGAGTACGACAAGGTCAAGGGACTGGATCTGGGTGCTGATGATTATCTTGCCAAGCCCTTCGGCATGATGGAGATGATTTCCCGCATCAAGGCGGTGCTGCGCCGCAGCGAGCCAAAGGAAGCGGAGCATACCCTGCTCTTTGGGGGCGTGGTGATTGACCTTTTGCAGCATACGGTAACCATTGACGGCAAGCCGGTGGATATGCCCCTGAAGGAGTTTGAGCTTTTGAAGCTGTTTATGGAAAATCCCGGCATGGCATTTAGCCGGGACAAGCTGCTGAGCCGTATCTGGGATACTGACTACATGGGGGAGAGCCGCACGGTGGATGTGCATATCAGCAGCCTGCGCACCAGGCTGGGTGAGTGGGGCAGCGCCATCAAGACCGTGCGCAGCGTGGGCTACCGGCTGGAGGTTCCCCATGCATAGGTATCTGGGCATTGTAGGCGGTGCCCTTATGGCCTTCATCCTGGCCACGGGGCTGATTATGGGGACTACCTTTACTTATTTTGCTGATGTGCAGCGGCAGCAGCTGAAGACGGAGACCGAGATGGCGGCACTGGCGGTGGACGAGCTGCAGGCAGGGTACCTTGCTCAGCTGCCGGAGGAAAACTACCGGGTAACCTGGATTTCCTCGGATGGGCAGGTGCTGTATGACAGCGATATGGCTGCCGGCCAGATGGAAAATCATCTGGAGCGTGAAGAAGTGCAGTCCGCCATGCGGAAGGGCTATGGGGAGAGCCAGCGGTATTCGGGCACCATGACCGTCAAGATGCTCTACTCGGCACAGCGGCTGGCGGACGGCTCCGTCCTGCGCCTCAGCATGCCCCAGCAGACTATTTTGATGGTGATCTGGGACATGGCACTGCCTATAGGTTTTATTTTGCTGGTGGTTATCGGCGTTGCCGTGGCGATTGCAGCCCGGGAGACCAAGAAGGCAAATCAGGAGGAAACCGAGGCCATGCGCCGGGAATTCACGGCCAATGTGTCCCATGAACTGAAGACACCCCTGCATTCCATCTCAGGCTTTGCGGAGCTTTTGAAGAACGGCATGGTGATGGAGCAGGATACAGGATATTTTGCAGAAAAAATCTACAACGAGGCCCAGCGGATGATTAAGCTGGTGCAGGATATCATCATTCTGTCCAGGCTGGATGAGGGGCAGGAGAACACCACCAAGTCATCGGTGAACCTCTATCAGCTGGCAGAGGGAGTGCTCGCCAATCTGGAGCCTATGGCGGACAAGAACGGGATTACTATCGAGCTGATAGGTCAGCAGGTGGTGATGGAAGGGATTCCGCACTTGCTGAACAGCATGCTGTTCAACATCTGCGAGAACGCCATCAAGTACAACAAGCCTGAGGGCAGCGTGCTGGTGGAGGTCAGTGAGATATCCGGCCATCCCCGCATCTCAGTCCGGGACAGCGGCATAGGCATCCCAATGCGGGACAGGAATAGGATTTTTGAAAGGTTTTACCGGGTGGACAAGAGCCACTCCAAGGAGGTGGGAGGCACCGGGCTGGGGCTGAGCATCGTGAAGCATGCAGCCAGGCTCCACAACGCCAAGCTGGAGGTGGACAGCATCGTAGGGGAAGGCACCCTGATTACGGTAAAATTTTAGGCAGCTGGCATTTTTGAGTGGATGTTTTGCAGGCAGAAGCAGGATTTTTTCCTAACTTCTGCTTTTTTTTGCAAAAAAAAAGGGTTTTTCGCTTAGATGGCGAATATTGAGTATATAAAGATATATAGTTAGTGCGGAGAATTGCTTGTAAGCGAAATATTTAATTGATATAGTTGCAGAGCAGATGGCACGAAAGAAAGGGGATTAGTTGTTATGGCAACTCAGGATGAGCAGAAATTTTTGGTGGATGAGATTGCTTCCTCGGTGAAGCAGTTGTATAAAGATGTGGAGGAGCTGGCAAAGAAGTCCAGTGAATTTGCCAGTGCCGGTGAGGCTTCTGTGGCACAGGCAAAGCTTTTGAAGGAGAAGAATACCGAGACTTTGAAGGCAATCAGCATCATTACTGATATTGCCGAGGAGACCAACCTTCTCAGCCTGAACGCTTCCATTGAGGCTGCCCGTGCCGGTGAGCAGGGCAGGGGCTTCGCTGTGGTAGCGGAGGAAGTAAGGAAGCTGGCGGAGCAGTCCAGGGCGGCTACTGAGAGCATCAAGAAGACGCTGAACGAGATGAACAAGGCAGTAAATGATATTGCCCAGTCCATCAATACCATCGATGTAATCGGCCAGCAGCAGGCACAGGGAGCCAGGGGGATTGCCAGCAACCTGGGCAAGGTGACCTCTGCGGCAGATGACCTGAAGAAGCTGATGTAATCGCCCCTGTGGCAGCTGGCAGCCTTTTGGCAGCTTTAGCTGACAGTCCGGGATAGATTGCAGCCGGCATGAATTTGTTTTAGATATCCTGCAGTGTAGCGATGTTTTACTGATAGGCGCCATGCTCGCCCGGTGCAAGCCGTGGCCATTGACGGTGCAGCATTTTAGAGTTTCCTCGCTGCAGGATATTTTATATCTCCTATCCTCACTTTGCGGACTGTCCGCTAGGCGGGGTAGTTTTTGTGCAAAAAATATTGATAAAAGTGTTGACAAATAGTGGTGATTCCGATATAATTTTTGCTTGTGAGTGGGAATTGCTCATGAGTTTCACAGCTTTATAGTTTTTGGGCGCTTAGCTCAGCTGGGAGAGCGTCTGCCTTACAAGCAGAATGTCAGCGGTTCGATCCCGTTAGCGCCCACCAAAAATTCCGCAGGGTTTCCTGCGTTAACATTGGCCCGGTAGTTTAGTTGGTTAGAATGCCGCCCTGTCACGGCGGAGGTCAGGGGTTCAAGTCCCCTTCGGGTCGCCATTATGCCTCGGTAGCTCAGTTGGTAGAGCAGGGGACTGAAAATCCCCGTGTCAGTGGTTCGATTCCGCTCTGAGGCACCACTTCTTTTTGCAGAGTCCGGTGGGGCTCTTTTTTTGTATAGAGGTGTATTGTAAGGTTTGTGTAAAGCATTGCAGCGAGTCGCAGTGATTTGCCGTGAATGGCAACGAATTGCGGAGGCTGTAATGAATTGCGAGGAAAGGAACTTTTATGTCTCAGTTTACCGATGTGTTTTTGCAGTTTATTGATGCGTGGGGCTACTATGCGGTGGCAATCCTCATGGCACTGGAGAATGCCTGCATCCCTATTCCCAGCGAGCTGATTCTGGGCTTTGCAGGCTATATGATTTATGCCGGGCGCATGACCTTCACCATGGCTATGGTGGCAGGCATGGTGGGCGGCATGCTGGGCTCTTATTTTGCCTACTATGTGGGGCACTATGGCGGACGTCCTTTCGTGGACAAGTACGGCAAGTATTTCTTCGTGAAAAAATCCCATGTGGATATTGCCCAGGAGTGGTTTGACAAATACGGCATCAAGGCGGTGTTCTTCAGCCGCATGCTGCCGGTGGTGCGCACCTTTATCTCCCTGCCGGCAGGCTTTGCCCATGTGGACATGAGGCAGTTTTTCTTCTATACCTTTATCGGCTCCCTGCCTTGGACGGCATTGATTTTGTTCATCGGCATGATGCTGGGTGAGGGCTGGAAGGTCATGATGGAGGTGGGCCACGAGATAAGCCTGGCTGTGGCAGCTGCTATCGTGATTATTTGTATTGTGTTATATGTACAGTACAGAAGAAAAAAGAAGAAAAGAGTCCGTTGATACTTTACAAATTAAGTTTTTCTTAGTATAATGTGTAATGTTTTAAAACATCATATTTGCTGGATGGCGTCGCCCTTTGGGGAAATATCACCGGCTGATACTGTATCGGGTAATTGCAGAGACGGTTAACTGTTTTTACCACCGACTGGTACTGTATCAGGCCGGTGTTTTATTTTGCACCTGCATATATAATGCAGCCTGTATGTATTTGTATGCGTTATTGGGAAGGAGGCAAACGCATGCCGTCAGCGCAAGGGAGGATTTTCTTTTATGGACAAGAAAAGAAAGGCAAACAAATTTAATATTCTTTTTGTGGCGGTCATTGTCATTGCAGGGCTTCTGCTGATGTACACGGGCAATGACGCCCTGGTGCTGGCCACGGAGAAGAAGGAGGGCATCCTGACGGCGGAGCAGGTGCAGGTTTCCTTTGACTCCGTAGGGGGCAGGCTGGTGAATGAGGCAGTCAAGGAGGCCCAGGAGGTCAGGAAGGGGGATGTGCTGATGGTGCTGGACAGCACGGATATTGATCTGTCCATCCAGCAGCTGGAAGCGCAGCTTGCCCAGCTGGAGGCGCAGATTCAGTCCGCAGCAGGGACGGCAGCTATCTCCATGTCCCAGGCGGATACGGATGAGCAGCAGAGCTTCCGCCAGATTGATCAGCAGAGGGCGGCGGTCAGCGCAGCAGAAGCGTCATACGCCAACAGCAGCCTGGACTATCAGCGAAAGTCCCGGCTGGTCAGCGAGGGGGCGGTGGCGCAGGCGGAGCTGGATAATGCCCGCATGGCGCTGGATGTGGCTGCTGCCAATGTCACCCAGCAGAAGCAGCTTCTGAGCAAGCTGCTGGCCGGCAGCTATGACAGCGGCGATACGGACAGCCTTGCCCTGCCCACTATAGCGTTGCAGCGCCGGAGTGCCGGGAACCGCCTGCATGATGTGGAGGCACTCAGGCAGCAGAAAAAGGCACTGGAGGTTCAGCTGAAGGAGCTGCAGGTTAAAAAGGAGCGTCTTACCCTCCGCGCCCCGGAGGATGGCAGGATTTTGAAGATTCTTGCCAAGGAAGGGGAGATGGTCAGTGCCAATGTGCCTGTTATTCTCATGGAGTCCAGGCGATATTATTATGATATTTATATTGGCGAGGATGTTGTGGACAAATACAAGGAAGGGGACAGCGTAACAGGTGTTACTGTCAATGGCGAGAGGGAGGTGCCCGGCACTATCAGGCTGCTGACCCAGGCACCGGGCTTTGCCGACCTGAAGATGACCAGGGAAAAGGGACAGGCTGACCTGACTGCCTTTCAGGTGCGGATTTATACCGAGCCTGTGGAGGGAGTAATCCCCGGCATGACGATAGGGGTGAAGCTGAGATGATGAAGTCCTTTCGGGATGAGCTGCGCTGCCTGCTGATAGGCAGGGGTATGCCCTATGAGAAAATCGCCTTTGTGGTGTCTTTGGTGATTACGGTGCTGTTCACGGTGCTGATGGGCATGAATTATGCCAAGGACACCCCTATTACGGTTATAGATATGGATAACTCCCGCTACAGCCGGGAGCTGGTGCAGAAGCTGGATGTGTCACGCTTTCTGAAGGTGCAGGCGGTGCTGAACAGCCCGGCGGATCCCAGGTCGCTGATGTACCGGGACAAAAACTATGCCGTGGTCTACCTGCCGGAAGGGCTGGAAAAGAAGCATTATAACGGGGCGTCCTGCGAGATTGGCGTTTTTTATGACAATACCAGTTCCGCTTCCCTGAGCGGCGTGCGGGAAGCCCTGAATGAGATTGTGGCCGAGGCAAATAATCCGTCGGCAGATAGCCGTGAAAGCTTGCAGGGAGGCATGCTGCTGGTGGACAGGCTGCTGTTCAATCCCCATGATTCCGCTGCTAATGGCGAGGTGGTGGGCTTTCTGACCTTTTTCTCCTGTATGTTTTTTGCCTTTGCCATGCTGAGCCTGGTGCCGAGGCTGAAAATGGAAGGGAAGTATGAGCTGACTCTCAGGAAGGGCATGGCATTTGACCTGATGCAGAGGGCGATTCCTTATTGCTGCCTGTGGCTGGGAGCTAATTTCCTGGGGTATGTCATCCTGCGGTTCTGGGGTGATATAAACTTTAACGGCAGCATTGTCCTGTTTTTCTTGGTGCAGGCACTGTTTATCTGGGGGCTTAGCCTCATCTGCATTCTCTTTGGCTGGGACTGCCCTCATCCCGGGGCAGCGGCAAGCAGGATGATTCTGTTTGTGCCGGGGGGATTTATTTTTGGCGGCTACGGCGTGCCACTGACGCTTTTGCCTGAGTGGGTGCGCTGGTTTAACCAGATTTTTCCGCTGACCTGGGAGTTCAAGTTCATCCGGGATGTGGTGTTCCGGGGGGCCGGGTTCATGGACTGTGCCGTGACTATCGGGCAGTTTCTGCTGTACCTGAGTATCGTGGTGATGATTTTTATGTGGAAGTTCCACAAAGAACAAGAAAATTTCAGTTTGTCGTAGTGGTTGATCGTTACTTCGTGCATATACTGATGAGGTAGTTTGATAGTTCGTGGACTCTGTTCAGACATTATAAAGGGACAGGTAGCGGCAGTACCCATAGAAAACTCGCTCTCGCTCTTAGCACAGCCTCGCGCTTCTAAGCTCCTGCATCGCTTACGCTCGCACTCGCTAAGAAGCGAGGCTGCACTCAAGGTTTTCTTTGGGTACATGCCGCACCTGTCCCTCTTTGTGTCTGAACAGATACAACAAAATAATCCAAATGCATTCAATTAGTATGAAACTGTAGCAACTAATCTAACTTTACGAGCAAGCCTGAAAAGGGGGAGCCTGGATGCTGACGAAATTCGCTATTGCCAACCGCTGTATAAACATCCAGTAACTAATGCTGTTTATAATAGCAGGTTGCCTTGCATAGTAGTTGGCAGTATCAGGTCTCGTCAGCCTCCCGGCTCCCCTTTTTCAGGCTTATTCGTAAAGCTGTATTGGGCACTATGGTAACAAATAATGTATGTGGTTCTGTCATTTTGTTTATATCTGTTCAGACAAGGAAGGGATGGGGCGGCAGGTGATGATGACTGAATTATGTAGAGGGCGCGAGGGAGCGGACTGCTTTTTCGGATATGAGCCACCATCTTTTCCGCAGGAAAAGCGGCTCCGCTTGCCTGCATAACTATGATAGATGGTGTTTTGTCTAGCCGTAATTTTGCTTGCGCAGCAAGCAAAATAGGCGTTAGTTGGAGACGGAGGCTGAGGTACGAAGCGGACCGTTTGTGGCGAATGGAGAAAAAGTATGTCCGTCCCGGGAGCCCGTGCCACAAAATTTTCAATACAACATCACCTGCCGCCCCATCCCATTTTTAGTCTGAACAGAGTGCACGAACCAACAAACCTCATCCGTTAATGTTCCAAAAGTCTCGTACCTTCACGACGATAAACTGAAATTTATCAATGTAGACAAGAGAACGTAATGCTACTATAATGATGGATGACAGGGGGATTCTGTAGCAGGATCAATATGGCATGAGAAAGAAGGAGAGCAGTTTATGACATTAGAGGAAGCCAGGGCGCATTTTTATCGTGACAAATATGCGGTAGAGCTGACGGGGGTGGTGATTGATGAGGTGGGGCATCGTTGCGCCAAATGCCATCTGGATATTGATGAGCGGCATTATGCTGCCCATCATCATGTCATGGGGGGCGTCGTGTACACGCTGGCAGATTTTGCCTTTGCGGTGGCAGCCAATCACGAGGGGCATTTTACGGTCACGGTCAGCAGCAACATCATCTACATGGACCAGCCCAGGGATAACAGGCTCAATGCCAACTGCTACTGCATCAAGTCCGGCAGGCAGATGAGCTATTTCGAGGTGGAAATCACAGACGGGGGCGGCCGCCCGGTGGCTTCGGTGACGACTACCGGCATGCACCTGTCAGGAGAGAAGTTATAAGGTTATTCCACCAAGCTGTAATTGATAAGGAAAGGTATAGGGGGAATGGATATGGCAATCAAGACAATCGGTTTTATTGGCACCGGGGTTATGGGCAGCAGCATGGCAAAGCATCTGCACGAGGCAGGCTTTGAAGTTTCTGTCTACACCAGGACAAAGGAGAAGGCGCAGGAGCTTCTGGATATGGGTATGAAGTGGCAGGACACACCGGCAGCTTTGGCGGCAGAAGTGGATGTGGTCATATCCATGGTGGGCTATCCGCAGGATGTAGAGGGTGTGTACCTGGGTGAGAAGGGCGTTCTTTCCACCAAGGAGGGCGGCTACATCGTGGACATGACCACTTCCAGCCCGAAGCTGGCACAGAAGCTGTACGAGGCAGCAAAGGAAAAGGGGGTTGCCTCCCTGGATGCACCTGTGTCAGGTGGTGATCTGGGAGCCAGGAATGCTACCCTTGCTATCATGGCAGGCGGAGACGAGGCGGCTTTTAAGGAGCTTCTGCCGGTATTCCAGGCCATGGGCAAGACCATCAACTACTTTGGCGGTGCAGGCTCCGGCCAGTACACCAAGATGGCAAACCAGATTGCCATTGCCGCCGGGATGCTGGGAGTGGCTGAGTCCCTTGCCTATGCTCAGAAAATGGGGCTGGATGCCCAAAAGGTGCTGGAAACCATCGAGACGGGGGCAGCCGGTTCCTGGTCCCTTTCCAATCTGGGCAGGCGCATGCTGAAAGGCGATGATAAGCCGGGCTTCTATATCAAGCATTTCCTGAAGGATATGCGCATCGCCATTGAGTCCGCTGAGGAAGCAGGCATGGAGCTGCCGGGGCTGAAAAAGGCCAAGGAGCTTTATGACCAGCTGGCAGAGCGGGGCATGGAGGACAAGGGAACCCAGGCGATTATCCAGTGGTATCAGGGCTGAAAACAGCAATAAGCAGAGCAGGCTGCTGCATTGCGAAAAAAATAAAACAAGAGCCGGGACGCCGTGCCTGCCCATAGGGCAGGTGCAGCATCCCGGCTTTTTTAGTGGTTAATTGATGAGATTGAGGAGGTTTTCGTAGTTGATTTCGTTGATTTTGGCGGCGAAGGTCTTCAGCTCCTTCAACGAACGCTTGGAGGGGGTGGTTTCATAGACCTGCAGGCGGTTCTTGACAAACTGGGTGTCAATGTTGCCGGTGCGGAAGAAATCATCCTCCAGGATGCGCTGGTGCAGGGCAATGGTGGTCTTGACGCCCTCCACCTGGAACTCCTTCAATGCCCTTGCCATAATCTTGATGGCATCCCCCCGGGTGCGTCCCCGGGTGATGATTTTGGCAATCAGGGAATCATAATAAGGCTCAATGGACAGGTCAGAGGTAAAGCCGCTGTCAAAGCGCACCCTTGGGCCGCCCGGCTCATGCCACTTGGTGATTTTGCCCGGGGATGGCATGAAATTCTTGTCCGGGTCCTCCGCGTTGATGCGGCACTCGATGGCATGGCCCCGGAAAATCACATCCTTCTGGGAGATTTCCAGCGGTTCCCCGGCGGCAATCCTTATCTGGGTGCGCACCAGGTCAATGCCGGTAACAGCCTCCGTGATGCCGTGCTCCACCTGGATGCGTGGGTTGATTTCCATAAAGTAGAATTGGTTGTTGGACAAATCCAGCAGGAATTCCACCGTGCCGATATTGGTGTAGTGGACGCTCTTGGCCGCCTTGATGGCAAGGAGTCCCACTTCCTCACGCATGGCATCGGTGAGGGCGATGGAAGGGGATTCCTCCAGAAGCTTCTGATTGCGCCTTTGCAGGGAGCATTCACGCTCCCCCAGATGGATGATGGAGCCGTAGTTGTCTGCCACGATCTGCACCTCGATATGCCGGGAACGCTCGATGTAATGTTCAAAGTAGAACTTGGTCTTTTCCAGGTCAACTACGTTCAGGATATCCGTCAGCTCCTTGGCGTTGTGTGCCACGAACATGCCTTTGCCGCCACCGCCGGATACCGGCTTCAGGATGACCGGGTAGCCCACTTCTTTGGCGGCCTCCATGGCCATCTCATAGTCTGTCAGGGGTTCGCTGCCCTTGGCCATAGGGATGCCTGACGGCTCCATGGCTGCCCTTGCCACATCCTTGTCTCCTACCTGGCGGATAGTGACAGCCAGGGGGCCTATCCAGGTCAGCCCTGCCTTGGTGACCATGTCGGCAAAATCAGCGTTTTCGGAGAGAAAGCCGTAGCCTGGGTGAATGGCATCCGCGCCTGTTTCCCTGGCTGCCCTCAGGATAGCTTCCATGTTCAGGTAGCTTTCGGAAGCATCGGAAGGGCCGATAGGGTAGGAAAAATCAGCCAGCTGCACATGCAGGGCGTTGGCGTCTGCCTCGGAATACACGGCAACCGTTTCAATGTCCAGCTCCTGGCAGGCACGGATGATGCGGACGGCGATTTCGCCCCGGTTGGCGATGAGAATTCTCTTGAACATAAATATTTCCCTCCTCAGATTTTTATGGTGTAATGGATAAATTTGTCTAACAAATTTTGTGATAGATTTATTTTACTACTTATTATAGTTTATAGCAATAATATAATAGAAAAACAGCATAGTAATTTTAAATAATCCAGTATGTTTATTATAAAAGAAATAAATGATAACAATCTGAATGAAGTGTGCAGGAATGCAAAGTATCTTGAAAATGTAAAAAAATATGCATTGTACAAAAGTGTGGTGATAGGTTATAATAGAGCCATGGAAAATATGGGAGGACTAGGTTTTAATTTTCATGTTTTGTTAGGAGGTTTTTTATGGCAAAGGAAAATTTGAACTGGGCGGTGCTGGGCACGGGAGTAATTGCCAACCAGATGGCAGAGGCCCTGCAGAAGATGGGCAAGAACCTGTACGCAGTAGGCAACCGCACCCATCAGAAGGCGGTGGACTTTGCGGCAAAGTACGGCGTGGGCAAGGTCTATGACAGCATTGATGACATGTTCACGGATGATGCGGTGGACATCATCTACATAACCAGTCCTCACAACACACATTACGGCTTTATGAAGAAGGCATTGGAACATGGCAAGCACCTCTTTGTGGAGAAGTCCATTACCCTGAACAGCCGGGAGCTGGAGGAAATGATGGCGCTGGCACAGGAAAAGGGGCTGGTGCTGGCGGAGGCCATGACCATCTGGCACATGCCTATCTATAAGAAGCTGTGTGAGATCGTGCAGGGAGGCAGCCTGGGCAGGGTGCAGATGATTACCATGAACTTTGGCAGCTTCAAGGAATACAACATGAAGAACCGTTTCTTCAACATGAATCTTGCCGGTGGCGCCATGCTGGATATCGGCGTATACGCCCTCTCCATCGTAAGGAGCTTTATGGAGGAAAAGCCTGATGACATCATCAGCCAGTGGCAGGCAGCCCCGACAGGTGCCGACGAGATGGCAACTATCCTGCTGAAAAACGGCAAGGGGCAGATGGCGACGGTGGCACTGACCATGCATTCCAAGCAGCCGAAGCGCGCCATGATCAGCTGCGAGAAGGGCTACATTGAGATTATGGAGTATCCGCGGGCTGACAAGGCGATGATTGTGGATGCGGAGACCGGGGCAAGGACACCGGTGGAGGCAGGGGATACTGCCAATGCCCTCTACTACGAGATGCTGGACATGGAGGAGGCTGTCAGGAGCGGTGATGCCTCTAACATGAAGCTGGCGTACAGCCGGGATGTGATGGAAATCATGACACGGCTCAGGAAGTCCTGGAACATGAAGTATCCGGGGGAAGAATGGTAATAGTTTTTTGATGAGCAATGCAGCTGCCGGTGGTATCTGGCAGCTGCATTATTGTATACAGTATTTCCTTGCAGGATATTTTCATTTGGTCATGTTTATGCTATAATGTTATAGGTGATATGCAAAACAGATATTGCTTTGCAAATGTATTGGACGAGGAGGATATGTTTATGAAGTTATTTAGCAGATTATCCATTCTTAGCGTGCTGCTGGTAGCAGTTATCAGCCTGATTGCCGGCTGCGGCGGTGACAGCGCAGGGGAGAAGAAGTTCCTGAACATCGCTACAGGCGGTACCGCAGGTACTTATTATCCGATTGGCGGCGCCATGGCTGAAATTCTCAACAACAACATTCAGGGGATGAATGCCAGTGCTCAGAGCACCGGTGCAACTGTAGCCAACATCAACATGCTGAAGGAAGGCTCCGTTGACCTGGCCATCGTGCAGAATGATATTACCTACTATGCTGCTAACGGTATCGAGATGTTCAAGGACAAGAAGGTGGACAACCTGAAGGGTATCGCTACCCTGTATCCTGAGACCTGCCAGATTGTTACCCTGGAATCCACCGGCATCAAGAGCATTGCTGACCTGAAGGGCAAGCGCGTAGCCGTAGGTGCTATGGGTTCCGGTGCCGAGGCAAATGCCCGTCAGATCCTTGAGGCTTATGGCATCACTTATGATGATATTGACGAGCAGTTCCTGTCCTTCTCCGAGGCAGCCAGTGCCCTGAAGGATGGCAACGTGGATGCGGCTTTCGTTACTGCCGGTTATCCTACCGCTGCTGTTCAGGATATTGCTTCCCAGAACAAGGTTCGCCTGCTGCCGATTGAGGCTGACAAGGCTGATGCCCTGATTGCCAAGTATCCATTCTATACCAAGGTCGTTATTCCTGCCGGTACTTATGCAGGCTTTGAGGAGGAAGTGCCTGGTATTTCCGTAATGGCTATGCTGGTTTGCACCGACAAGGTTGATGAGCAGCTGGGCTATGATATTACCAAGGCACTCTTTAGCAACCTGGATCGCATCAAGGCGGCTCACTCCGTTGGCAAGCTGATTACCAAGGAAGGCGCAATGGAAGGTATGCCTATCCAGATGAATGCCGGTGCTGAGAAGTTCTTCAAGGAGTAATTGGAGTAATTTTTCGGTGGCAATCGATTTTTGAAGGGAAAGACAAGGGCTGTCAGGAACTCCGGGCAGCCCTGTTTTTTGTTATGAGGCATAATAATAAAATGTTCAAGGGAATATGCAGGCTGCTGCTGGCGGTGGTGCTGGCAGCAGCCCTGTGGCATGCCGGGCGTCCCTGGCTTTTTGTGGCAGGGGAGGATCAGCTGATTGATATGACGCCTGCCTATAGCGGCATGCCTGTGGACATCCGCTTTATTCATTCTGTGCAGAAGACACCGGTAGAGGAGTATCTGGTGGTAGGCGAGGATTTGTCCGAGCTGATTTTGCAGAGAACCAGGTATCATTCCTTCGGGGTGGGGCTGCCTTTTATGGAAAGCGATGGCAGCTTTTACCAGGATGGAAATGATTTTGTCATGGACAACATGAACCGCCGCTTTCCCTCCCTGAGCCTGCGCACAGGGGTGGGAACCCAGCTTACCGTGACGGTGGACGGGGAGGCCCATTACCTTTATCGCTTTCATCCTCCCGGCTACCGGGTGGACATTTTTACCGCTCCCGGATTTTATGGGCTGAAGCTGGTTTTTCAGGAGCGGTGGGCAAAATTTTTCTAAGGAGGCAAGGCTATGGCTTTGGATAAAAAACAGCCGGTTACCAGCGATGAGGCCCTGGCTCAGGAAGTGCTGAAAAAGTACGACCGTGAGTCGGATACCATGCAGTATACCGGCTTGATGGCAAAGATCATCTCTGCCATTGCGATTTCTTTTTCTGTGTTCCAGCTTTATACGGCGTTCTTCGGCGTGCTGGATGCGCAGCTGCAGCGTGCCGTGCACCTGGGCTTTGCCCTGGCACTTTCTTATCTGCTCTATCCCACCTGCAAGTCCTGGTCCAGGAGCAGGCTGCATCCCCTGGATGCGGTGCTGGCGGTGCTGGGCGCGGCATCACCTGCCTATATAGTGATTATGTACAGGGAGCTTGCCATGCGTGCCGGCATGATTACCACCCCTGACCTGGTGGTGGGCGTTATCGGCGTGCTGCTGGTAATTGAGGCCACCCGCCGGGTGGTCGGCATTCCGATGGTAGTGGTGGTGACGGCATTTATCGTGTATGCTTTTGCCGGCCCTCACATGCCGGGGGTGCTGAGCCATCGCGGACTGACGCCGGAGCAGCTGGTAGGGCATCTCTACTTTACTACTGAGGGTATTTTCGGTATCCCTCTGGGCGTATCCTCTACGTTTATTTTCTTGTTCATTCTCTTTGGTGCCTATCTGGAGTCCACGGGGCTGGGCAAGTTCTTTATTGATATTGCCAACGCTATCGCCGGGTGGGCCAGTGGCGGCCCTGCCAAGGTAGCGGTGCTGTCCAGTGCCCTGATGGGAACTGTGTCCGGCTCCTCCGTGGCCAATGTGGCAGGTACCGGCTCCTTTACCATCCCTATGATGAAGAAGCTGGGCTACCGCAAGGAATTTGCCGGTGCCGTTGAGGCTGCATCATCCACCGGCGGTCAGCTGATGCCGCCGGTAATGGGGGCAGCGGCATTTCTGATGGCGGAGTTTGTAGGCGTGCCTTATATCGAAATCGTTGAGGCGGCAGTTATTCCTGCCATGCTGTACTTTGCCGGGCTGTGGCTGGGCGTGCATCTGGAGGCGAAGCGTACCAATCTTAAGGGCGTGCCAAGGGAGCAGCTGCCGAAGGCATGGGTGATTTTCAAGGAAAGGGGCCATCTGGCTATTCCATTGATTGTCATCGTGTACCTGCTGGTAACAGGCTACACTCCGATGCGTGCGGCACTGGTGGCAATCGTGCTGTCCATTGCTGTCTCCGCCCTGAAAAAGAGCACACGCATGAAGCCGGTGGAGATTATCCACGGGCTTGAGGCAGGTGCCAGGAACGTGCTGGGCGTGGCCATCGCCTGCGCGGCGGCAGGCATCATTATCGGCGTGGTTACCAAGACAGGCGTAGGTTTGAAGCTGGCTTCCGGCCTTCTGGCATTGTCCGGCGGCTATCTGCTGCCTACCATGTTCTTTACCATGATTACTTCGCTGATTCTGGGCATGGGCGTGCCGACTACCGCAAACTACGTTATTACCTCCACTATTGCGGCTCCGGCTCTTTTGCAGATGGGCGTGCCTGTACTGGCTGCCCACATGTTTGTGTTCTACTTCGGCATTATTGCTGATGTTACGCCGCCGGTAGCGCTGGCTGCCTATGCGGCTTCGGGCATCAGCGGCGGCAAGCCGCTGATTACAGGGGTGAACGCTTCCAAGCTGGCCATAGCGGCTTTCATCATTCCGTATATATTTGTCCTGTCACCGGAAATCCTGATGATTAACGCTACGGCATTTTCCCTGATTTTTGCGGCAGTGACTGCCATTTTGGGCATGGTGGGCGTAAGCTCCGCCATGATTGGCTATCTGGTTGACCACAGCAGCCCTGTGGAGCGCATACTGCAATTTGTAGGCGGCATTTTGATGATTATGCCTGGTGTCTGGACTGATATTCCTGGCTTCATCATCTTCGCCCTGGTGGTTCTCTGGCAGAGCCGCAGGAAGAAGCATAAATCAGCATGATGGGGCATCCTTCTGTCATTCATAAAAAAGCATAAAAATTATCAGCTTTGTGGCTGCGGTATTTGCTTTATGAACCGTCATATCTTCGTGGTATGGCGGTTCTTTTTTTATTTTCTGCTTTAGAATTTTTTAAATTTGTTTGCAATGTATTCAGAGCAGGTTTAGAATAGTTTCGGGGATGTTTGTGCTTTGCTATGGATTTTGTTTTGGTGAAAATGCAGACTTTCACTAACGGTTTTTTATGCTGCTGAAAAAAATTTCTGGGAAGAAAATAATATTTTTTTACATATAACCTTCTTGAACCCAGTAAATACAAGGCGTTTAGTTGAAATATAATATTATTTAATATTTATTATTAATAGATATTAAATAAAGATTGACATTGTGTCAAAAATATGTTATTTTATGAATATAAAATAAGTTGGGGAAAGGTGGAGGGACAGTATATGTCATTACTTAACAAAGAGATTAGTGAGTTTTCCGTTCAGGCATTTGTTCAGCCTGCAGAGGCGAAAAAGGGTGAGTTCCGGACAGTTTCCAAGGCGGACCTGCTGGGCGGCTGGTCGGTGCTGTTCTTCTATCCGGCAGATTTTACTTTTATCTGCCCTACTGAGCTGGAGGACCTGGCTAACCTTTACGGCAAGTTCAAGGAGGCAGGCTGTGAGATTTACAGCGTGTCCTGCGATACCCACTTCGTGCACAAGGCATGGCATGAGTCTTCAGAGAAGGCAGGCAGGATAAATTATCCGATGCTGGCGGATCCTACCGGCAGCCTGGCCAGGGATCTGGAGATTTACGATGAAGCCAGCGGCATGGCGGACCGGGGCACCTTTGTCATCAATCCTGAGGGCAGGGTGGTGGCCTACGAGGTGAATGCCGGTAATGTAGGCCGCAACGCGGATGAGCTCTTGCGGAAGGTTGAGGCATTGCAGTTTGTGGCAGAGCATGGGGATGAGGTTTGCCCTGCGAAATGGACGCCGGGGGCTGAGACCTTGAAGCCGACCTTTGATTTGGTGGGGCTGCTCTGATAAGCCGGGCTTTGACGGTGTTTCGTAGAGGATGGAGGTGCTGTATGCAGGATTTTGGAGATGTTGAGCAGCTAAAGGCACTTTTTGCCAAGTTTGCCAGCCCTGTCAGGCTGAAGGTACGCTATGATGACAGCGACCTGGGGCAGGGGATATACAGTTTTATTCAGGATTTTTGTCAGCTGTCTGACAAGCTTTTGTGGGAAGCTGAGGAAGCCGGGGGGATTCCCAGCATAGAGATTTTCCGGGAGGATGGCAGCCCTGTAGGGATTGTCTATCACGCGGTACCGGGAGGCCATGAGTTCCAGTCCTTCCTTTTGGCGTTGTACAATACGGCAGGGCCGGGGCAGGAGGTGGCTCCGGATGTCATGGAACAGGCAAAGGCTATCAGCAGCAGGATGAAGATCCAGGTTATGATGACCTTGTCCTGTAACCAGTGCCCGGAGGCTGTAACGGCTGCCCAGAGGCTGGCTACCTTGTCTGACAACGTGACAGCGGAGATTTTCGATGTGATACGTTTTCAGGATATTATCGATAAATACAAGATCAAGGGTGTTCCATGTATTGTCATCAATGATGAGCATGTCACCTTCGGCAAGAAGAATATCAACGAGATGCTTGCTCTTTTGCAGGCAGCTGAGGATTGAGGGGATGCTTCTTGCCGGAGGGTGAAGCGTGGCTGAGGCACCATCCATCCCGGAGGGCACTGTTCGCGGATGTACTTATGGGGAGTGCGCTTTTATACGGGGAATCCTTCGCGGCTGCGGGGGAGCGTGTCAAGAAGATAATAGGCAAAATGTAAAAGAAAGAGGGAATTGATTATGAAAAAGATGCAGATTTTTGAGGGTGCTGTTTGTGCTAGCGACGGTATGTGCGGCCTGAGCGTTGACCAGGAGCTGATGCGCATTGATACCGTAGTAAAGGTGTTGCAGAACAACGCCTACGATATTGATAGATACATCATGCCGGGCGACCGCAAGGCATTTTTGGAGAATGAGGTTGCCGGTGAGTTCCTGCGCCAGAACGGCAATGAGGCACTGCCTCTGATTCTGCTGGATGGTAAGAAGGTGCTGAATGGCAGGTTCCCTACCAATGATGAGATTGCTCAGTGGCTGGAAGTGCCAAATCTGCCTAAGCTGCTGGAAAAGAAATAATCTATAGCATATCTGCGGTCATGCTGAAGGCTCGGCTTTTGGCGTGGCCGTTTTCTTTTGCCCGGGCAGGGACTGTGGTGCAGTGGAGGGAGGCAGCGGGGGCAGAAATGTAATTTTGGTGCAGATAACGCAAAAAAACATTGATATTAAAGCCTTTTTTGTATAAAATTATAAGTATTGATACATTTTATTTATGACGCATGTCCATGGAGTAGGTATTGATGAAAAAAAGATGTCAGATTCCGCGCAATTCGGTGCTAAAGCGAATTCAGGGTTATTTCAGGATGCTGTGTGCTTCCTCGGATGAGTATTTCTTCGCCACTGATGTGGTGGAAAACATTGTGATGCTGTCACCCAATATGGTCACGGATTTCGGTATGCCGGCAGAGGTCTTTATGAATATGGATGAGGAATGGCTGCCAAGGGTGCATCCGGATGATTATGATGATTACGTAAAGAACTTGCATAAGGATTTCACGCCGGAGGATAATATGCACGATGTGATTTATCGTGTGCGGGATGCCAAGGACAACTATGTCTGGGTTCGCTGCAAGGGGCAGATGGCATTCGGCAGGTCCGGGGCTCCGGAGCTGTTTGCAGGCATTATTACTCCCCTGGAGCAGAAAATTCAGGCTGATGCCAATACGGGACTTTTGACAAAATATCAGTTTGAGAAGGCTGTCAAGGCTGCCCTGGTTAGAGTCGATGGGGAATTCCCTAACGGGGCCATGCTGATTTTTGGCATAGATAATTTCAAGATAATCAACGAGTCCTTCAACAGGCGGTTTGGTGATGTGCTGCTGCGGATAGCGGCAGATGCCATCAGCAATGTGCTGCCGGAGGGAGTTATGCTGTACAAGCTGGATGGTGACGAGTTTGCCATCGTGGTTCCTGGTATGGATGAGGACGGGGCTCAGTCCCTGTTTGAGGCGGTACAGAGGGCTTTCAGCCGCCCTCATGAGGTGGAGGGGCGCAGCCTGTTCTGCACGATTTCTGCTGGGACGGTTCTTTTCCCGCAGGGGGGAAAGGACTATCTGGTGCTCCACAAGCATGCGGAGGCGGCGCTGGATCAGGCAAAGCGGGATGGAAAGAATAAAAATATCATCTTTTCCAAGGAACAGTACAACCGCTGGCTCAGATCCATCACTATGCGCGATATGCTGCAGGACAGCATTGAGCACGATTTTGAAGGATTTTCCCTGTTTTATCAGCCACAGGTCAATGCCAGAACCCAGCGGCTCATCGGGGCGGAGGCTTTGCTTCGCTGGCGCAGCCCCAAGGGGCGCATGGTATCTCCTATGGAGTTCGTGCGGATTCTGGAAGAAACCAAGATGATTATCCCGGTGGGGCGCTGGATATTTGAGACGGCTGTGAAGCAGTGCAAGGCATGGCAGGAGAAATGGCCGGGCATGCGCATCAGCATCAACCTGTCCTACGAGCAGATCAAGGAAAGCGGCTTCAAGGAGTTTGCCCTGGAATGCCTGCAAAAGCATGACCTGCCTCCATACCTGATTGTGCTGGAGCTGACGGAGACAGCCATTGTTTCTGACTGGAACAATGTCAATACCCAGTTCCAGGAGTTCAGGAAGCTGGGCATCAGCATCGCCATGGATGACTTTGGGACGGGTTATTCGTCACTGGCGTACCTGAAAAATCTTGCCTGTGATATTGTGAAGATTGACCGGGCATTTGTTACCCATATTACCGAGGAAAATAACGAGTTTGACCGGCAGCTGGTGAAGTCCACCATTGAGCTCTGCCACAGTGTCAGCATTGACTGCTGCATAGAGGGCGTGGAGACGATCAAGGAATATGAGCTTTTGCGTGATTTCTGCCATGCGGACAGCATTCAGGGGTATTTCTTCGGGCGTCCTGAGGCACCTGAGGATTTTGAGCAGAAATTTTTCGTGGAGCCGGAAAATCCGTATCTGACGGGCTGCGGCATCTGAGATAGCGGTGTAGTGAAGGTGGAGTATGAGCAGAGATAAGAAGGATATGCCCCGGATTACGCTTTTGGGCAATCAGAATACAAGATACAGTTTTGATTATCAGCCGGAGGTGCTGGAGACCTTTGATAACAAGCATCCTGACAGGGATTACTGGGTGAAGTTCAACTGCCCTGAGTTTACCAGCCTCTGCCCGATTACGGGGCAGCCGGATTTTGCGACTATTTATATTTCTTATGTGCCGGATATCAAGATGGTGGAAAGCAAATCACTGAAGCTGTATTTGTTCAGCTTCCGCAATCATGGCGATTTTCACGAGGATGTGGTAAATATCATCATGAAAGATTTGGTGAAGCTTTTGGAGCCGCGGTATCTTGAGGTATGGGGAAAATTCCTGCCCAGGGGCGGCATTTCCATTGATCCTTATACAAACTATGGCAAGCCGGGCACTAAATTTGAGGAGCTGGCTTGGCAGCGTTTCAGCCAGCATGATCTGGTTGCGATGGACAAGGTGGACAACAGGTAAACTGGTTTGGAACGGATAGGTAAATAATAAGTAACGAGGAACGGGAAGGCGTGCGGTATACGCCTAGGAGGAGTGAGCAGCATGAATAATCTCATGCGTAAGATTTTGCTGAGGCGCAGTGTCTATAATTTTTCTGATACAACCCTGAAGGATGCGGATTTGCTTTCTATACTGGAGGAGGGGCGTACCCTGTCCAATGTGGAGAAAAACGAGTCCTGGCATTTTACGGCTGTGCAGAACAGCAATGTGGTCAGGATGCTGCTGGACAGCACCGGGCAGCAGACTATGGGCAGGCTGGGAGTTGTCAATGGCAGGGATTTGTACAATGGCGGTGATTTGCTGAAAAATATTCCGATGCTGCTGGTGATTTCCGGCAGCGGTGATATGAAGTATGCCGAGGATGCGGCAAATACCCTGTTTGGCAGCATGATGCTGGCAGCAGAAAAATATAATGTGTGCGCCTGCTGGCTGTCTACGCGCTCCGAGCTGAATGAGTCGGGAGTGAATGAGATACGCCATCTGCTGCAGATTCCTGATGATTATGTGCCTTTGTCCATCGGGGCGTTTGGCTACAGGCTGGATGAGGTAAAGATAACGGCACTCAGCAGCGTAGTCAATATAATAAGATAATTTTCAGTTTGTCGTAGTGGTTGATCGTTACTTTGGCGATATACTGATGTAATTTGATAGTTCGTGGACTCTGTT
>JBJDWY010000071.1:0-13313 GCA_051866255.1 Anaerovibrio sp.
ATGGGTACTGCCGCTACCTGTCCCTTTAAAATGTCTGAACAGAGTCCACGAACTACCAAACTATTTCATTCAGTATATGCACGAAGTAACAAACCAGCACTACGACAAACTGAAATTTATTTAATGTTTAAGGCAGCAGTCACAAATCCCTTGAACAGCGGATGCGGATGGTTCGGACGGGACTTCAGCTCAGGATGGAACTGGGAAGCCACGAACCAAGGGTGATCCTTTACCTCCACAATCTCTACCAGGCTGTCATCCGGCAAGGTTCCTGCAATCACCATGCCAGCCTCGGAAAGCTGCTGGCGGAAGTCATTGTTGAACTCATAGCGATGGCGATGACGCTCGCTGATCATATCCTTGCCATAGGCAGCAAAGGTCTTGGTATCCTTCTGCACCTTGCAAGGATATGCCCCCAGGCGCATGGTACCGCCCTTATCCTCCACATCTACCTGGGATGCCATCAAATCAATGACAGGATACTCAGTCTCAGAGTTGAACTCGGTGCTGTGGGCACCATTCAGGCCGCAGACATGGCGGGCAAACTCGATAACGGCACACTGCATGCCAAGGCACAGCCCCAGGAATGGCAGCTTGTGCTCACGGGCATACTGGATTGCCTTGATCTTGCCCTCGACACCACGGTCACCAAAGCCGCCCGGCACAAGAATGCCCTTGCAGCCTGCAAATTCCTCATCCATATCCACATTGGCATCCTCCAGCTTCTCGGAGTTTACCCAGTGGATTTTCACAGCAGCATCATTGTAAATGCCTGCATGATGGAGAGCCTCAGTTACGGAAATATAGGCATCCGGCAGCTCTACATACTTGCCCACCACGGCAACCTTGACCTTCTTCTGAGGGTTCTTGATCTTATTGACCATCTGTGCCCACTCGTCCATGTTCACCGGGCTGTAATCCATGCCCAGCTTCTCCAGCACGATGCGGTCCAGGCCTTCCTCCTGCATCATCAGCGGCACCTCATAAATGGTGTCAGCAGTGAGGTTCTCAATAACGGCCTTTTCCTCTACGTCGCAGAACAGGGCAAGCTTCTGCTTCATGTCCTTGGTGAGAGGCTTCTCAGCGCGGCATACCAGGATATCCGGCTGAATGCCGATGCCCCGCAGCTCCTTTACGCTGTGCTGGGTCGGCTTGGTCTTCAGCTCACCGGCAGCAGAAATATACGGCACCAGGGTAACGTGAATGTAGAGCACATCGTTCCTGCCCACTTCCTTCTTCACCTGGCGGATGGCCTCCATAAACGGCAGGGACTCAATATCGCCCACAGTGCCGCCGATTTCAGTGATGACCACATCCGCACCGTCATCAGCTGCCACGTCATAGACACGCTGCTTGATTTCGTTGGTGATGTGAGGAATAACCTGCACGGTCTTGCCAAGGTAGTCGCCACGGCGCTCCTTGTTCAGCACATTCCAATAAACCTTGCCGGCAGTAATGTTGGAACCCTTGGTCAGGCTGATATCAATAAAACGCTCATAATGCCCCAGGTCCAGGTCAGTTTCCGCACCATCATCAGTAACAAAAACCTCGCCGTGCTGATAAGGGCTCATGGTACCCGGGTCAATGTTGATATACGGGTCAAACTTCTGGATAGTGACCTTGATACCGCGATTTTTCAGCAAGCGTCCCAGGGAAGCTGCCGTGATGCCCTTGCCCAGAGATGAAACTACGCCGCCGGTAACGAAAATATACTTTGCCATGTTGTTCCTCCTGCTCAAAACTAGATTTATCAGATGTCTATAAATGTATTAATTGTCTTCCTGAATGCCCTCAAAGAGCTTCTCCTCACGCTGACGGGCAGTCTTGGCGCGGTTGGTAGTAGCGGAACGCGCACCACGGGAGGAACGCTTTGTCTCAGGCGGATTCCACTCGGTCAGGCCCCATCTGCCATCTCCTGCATAGTGGAAGCGGCTGTCCATGTTAATCTGGGTATAAACCTCGGAAATAGCCTCTGCCAGAGCCTGTACATTCTTCTGGCGCTTTTCCAGCACCTCCATAATCAGATCCTTGTAGTACATAGGAACCTTGCTTTCATGCAGCACATAGGCTGCAACCTCAACATCAGAGCTTTTCAAAAAATCCACTTTTATAATCTCCTCTCAAAAAGGCTTATTTTCCATTGCAAATTACATGCGCTCCGGCGCGGAAACCCCCAGAATGCCCAGGGCATGGCGGATGGCCTGAGCCGTAACGGTCACCAGTGCCAGGCGGGCCTCTGCCAGCTTGTCCTCTACCCCCAGAATACGGCACTGGTTGTAGAAGCTGTGGAAGCAGCCTGCCAGCTCATAGGCATAGCGGGCAATGCGCTGAGGCGCATACTCTGCTGCGGCCCGCTCAATTTCTTCCTCGTACTTCTGCAACTTGTTGATGAGGGCGATTTCCGTATCATCAGTCAGCAGGCTCAGCTCCGGCGCCTCCCCTGCCTGCAGATTATTTTCCGCCGCCTGGCGGAAAATGCTGCAAATCCTGGCATGGGCATACTGGATGTAGTAAACCGGATTCTCGTTGGACTTGGACTTGGCCAGATCCAGGTCAAAATCCAGCTGGCTGTCCATGGAGCGCATAATGAAGAAGTACCTGGCAGCATCGGTGCCAACCTCCTCGATCAGCTCCGCCAGGGTGACAGTCTGGCCGGTGCGCTTGCTGAGCTTCACCAGCTCGCCTCCCCGCAGGAGGCGCACCATCTGCAAAAGCAGCACATCCAGGTCATCAGGATTGTAGCCGAGAGCCTTGACAGCGGCCTTGACGCGGCAGATATAGCCGTGATGGTCAGCACCCCAGATGTTGATGACCTTGCCAAAGCCCCGGGCAAACTTGTCCCGGTGGTAGGCAATATCAGCGGCCAGGTAGGTAGGCTCCCCGCTGTCGCGGATAACAACCCTGTCCTTGTCATCCCCATAGGCGGTGGATTTCAGCCACAGGGCGCCGTCCTTTTCGTAGATGTTGCCGTTCTCCTGCAGGAACTTGCAGGCATCCTGCACCTTGCCAGGATGCAGGGTACGCTCGCTGTACCACACATCAAAGCGGCAGTTGAAGGCCTCCAAATCCTCCTTTAGGGCAGCCAGCTTTTCCTTCAATGCCAGCTCCTTGAAGATGCCCATGCGCTCATCCTCGCTCATGTCCAGGTACTTGTCCCCGTCCTTCCTGATGATGCGCTGTGCCGTGTCGATGATATCCGCGCCGTGGTAGCCATTCTCCGGGAAGTCCTTTTCCTCGGCCCTGCCCAAGAGCTCCAGATAACGGTGATTTACGGAGCATGCCAGGTTGTTGATCTGATTTCCGGCATCGTTGATATAGTACTCGCTGGTTACAGGGTAGCCTGCGGCACGCATGACATTGACCAGGGCACTGCCGGCAGCTGCACCCCTGCCGTGGCCTACATGCAGAGGGCCGGTAGGATTGGCACTGACATACTCCACCTGCACCGGCTTCATGTCCTTGGCCGGCAGCTGGCCGAATGCCTCCCCCTTCTTCATGAGGGCAGCCAGGCCGTCATAGATGACATTTGACTTCAGGTAGAAATTGATAAAGCCTGGCCCGGCAATCTCAATGCGCTCCAGCCAGTCACCCTGAATGCGCCGGGTGAGCTCCTGGGCTATCAGGCGCGGATTCTTGTGGAATGCCTTGGCAGACTGCATGGCGATATTGGTAGCAAAATCACCTAGCTCCTTCTTGGGCGGCACCTCCAGCACGATATTGGGCAGCTCCGCCTCCGGAAATATCCCGTCCCTGATTGCACTCAGGGCGGCTTCTTCTATTGCCTTTGTCAGTATATCCTTGATTTCCAATCCTTTATCCTCCTATATCCTCCTAAAATCAATCTGCTTCAACCTTGATTTCTATTTCATAGCGTCCCACAGGGGAGCCGTTGGCGCTGAGATGATACGCCACCCTGGCGCAGCCGGAGCTTTCATCAAAGCAGGCCTTCAGCATCTCCGTCCGCATCACCAGCTCCATAACGCCATAAGGCGTGTGATAATCAGACCTGGTTTCCTGAGATGGCACAAAGCGCTGCTCCGTCTTTGCCGTGCCATGCCGCAAAATCACCAGCTCATCCTCTGCCACCTTGATGGTGGTAGGCACCCTGCTCTCACCGTCCAGATACTTGTCCTCGTAGCGGAGATAGTGCTTGCCACCCTTGAAAAAGTACCTGCCCTCCAGCTTGTGGTGCAGGTTTTCCACATGCCCGTCAGGAGCCTCCTGCCGCGCCCTGATGCTTATTTTTACCTTATCCAATCCTGCCCTGCTCCTTAGTTTTCATCACAAACGTTCTGTCATTTGTATTCAAACAAAACTATACATTATTATAAACTAAACAGCGCAAATTGCCAATAGATAAAACAAAAAAAGGAACCGCAAAATCACGATTCCTTTTTAAAGCTTATTCTACTGCGATATCAATCTCTACCACATGACCGCCCAAATCCATATTGACAGTCAGGAACTGCCCGGCACTGATGCGTATCTGGGCACCGGCACCTACGGTGAGGCTCGGCGTGGAAATGTCCACCTCCCTGCCCAGGGCAGCCAGATTGGTAGCCGCATTGGCAGTCAGCATGTTGGACATCTCGGAAATAGCGCTCTGAGCCATTTCATCAAAGGCAGCTATCGGCATGCCCATCATCATGGTGGAGGCAATGAACTTCGCCGTTTCCTCATTCATATTGTAAACCACGTTGCCACGGATTTCTTTGGTAAAGCCCACCAATACGGACACACCCAGACTCTCGATTTGTTTGTCCTTTACTCCCATACCGGTTCGCTCAGGCGTCGGGAATCCCATTTGTGGCAATACCGTAGTGAATGCATCAATAAACGGATTGACCAATTTTACATCCATACTCACACGCTCCTCGCAAAACCAATATTCATAAATATATCACCTATGGAAGTCTTGGCTTTGATATTAAAAGCTATCAGCTCAGGGTTGGAAAGCTTGATATCCATGCCGCTGATAATGCCCGGAGGCGTCAGCCGCATTTCCCTGTCCTTAATTACATCATTTATCCTGGATATGCCATGACCGGCAATAATATTGCCTGACTCCTCTACCGCTGCCTGGGCCTCAAAGTCAGTCACCTCATCCTGCTGCAACACAGCCTTTGCAAACCCCCGCATCGTATTCTCATCCATGTAGAAGGCAACCCTGCCCCTGGGCTCACCTACAATGCCGATAATTACGGCTACACCGCTGACACTAAGAGGGCCGCTGTTTTCCTCCTGCACCTGGATTTCACTCTCCAGCCCGGCAATCTGCTGCAAGCCTTCCTGCAAAACCTTGGCATAGGTAGACACATAGGAATCCCTGTAAACAGCATTCACCCCTACATGCTCCTGGCAAAGAATCATCAGCGTATCAAGAAGCTCATTGGTGCTGACCGGCTTCTGCAAGAAGGAGCTGATGCCTGCCAGCCTGCCATGCATAATCAGCTTGGCATCCTTCATGGCACTGATCATGACAATCTTGCAACGGGAATCCATGGCATGAATACGCCTGCTGCACTCAATACCATCAGCATCCGGCAGATTCATATCCATAGTAACCACATCAGGCCTCGTCTTTGCGTACAAATCTATTGCATGCGCAGCGTTTTCCGCCATCGCACAGACCTCAAAATTAGTCTTGGCCAGCATAGAGCTAATCATCATCCGACTAATCTTGGAGTCATCTACCACCATTACCCGAACTTTCTCCACCAAAATCACCTGCACTTTTCGTCAATAATAACCTATATGTTACTTTCGCCATAAATCGAAAAAATCCTTTTTCTTGAAGAAGAAAATTTAAAATTTTTTCATTTTCAAAAAGCGGGCAGCACGAACAACAACGAATCCCCCATAACGGAGCTGTTAAAGGGGATTCATGAATTTCCTTTATTTTATTATATATTAGAACGGTCTACAGCGTCAAACAAATCTGTAATTTCTTTTGCAGGTTCTTTATCCAGCTTGCTGACAACGTAAATCGCCAAAAGCCCCAAAGCAAAGCCCGGGATGATCTCATACAGGCCAAAAAGTGCCAGCTGCTTCCAGACAAGGACGGTAACACCGCCCACCACAATGCCTGCCAGCACGCCGTTCCTGGTGGTGCGGCGCCAGAACAGGGACATGAGCACAGCCGGTCCGAAGGTTGCCGCAAAGCCAGCCCAGGCGTATGCCACCATCTCAAGGATGAAACTGTCAGGATTCATGGCAATGGAGATAGCCATGGCGGAAATCACCAGCACGGCGGCACGGCTCACCCATACCAGCTCCGTGTGGGAAGCATCCTTCCTGACCACGGCGCGGTAGAAATCCTGGGAAAAGGCTGAAGCAGACACCAGAAGCTGGGATGAGGCCGTACTCATGATAGCTGCCAGCACCGCAGACATAATCAGGCCGCCCACAAAGGGATTAAAGAGCTGCTTGGTCATCACCAGAAGCACAGTCTCCACGGCAGGGCCGGACAGCGGCTCCGTCAGGTACACCTTGCCCACCATGCCCACGAAAACAGCGGCAACCATGGCGATGATGTACCAGCCCACGGCAATGCGCTTGGAACGCTTCAGCTCGCTGGTGGAGCTGATGGCCATGAAGCGCACCAGAATATGAGGCTGGCCGAAGTAGCCCAGGCCCCAGCCCATGAGGGAGATAAAGGCAATGAAAGAAATGGTGCTGCCATCCGGGTTCATGAAAGGATTGAAAAAGGTCGGATTCACAATATCAATAGCAGTCAGGGTAGTCTGCACGCCCCCCAGCATGTACATGGCAAAGGCAGGCACCATCACAATGGCAAAGAACATCATGATGCCCTGAATGAAGTCAGTCCAGCACACAGCCATAAAGCCGCCGGTCAGTGTATAGAACACCACTACGAAAGCGCCAATCAGCACAGCTGTAGTATAATCCAGCCCGAACAGGGTGCTGAACAGCTTGCCGCCGCTGACGAAGCCGGAGCCGGTATAGATGACAAAGAAAATGACGATGAAGATTGCCGGAATAATCCGCAGCAGGTTGCTGTGGTCATTGTAGCGGTTCTGGAAAAAGTCAGGCAGCGTCAGGGAGTTGTTGGCCATCTCCGTATAGCGGCGCAGCCTCTTTGCCACAAAGTGCCAGTTTGCCCAGGTACCAAGGCCCAGGCCCACCGCAATCCATGCCGAGCTGAAGCCTGCCAGATAGGCTGCTCCCGGCACGCCCATCATCATCCAGCCGCTCATGTCCGAGGCCTCGGCACTCATGGCCGTAACCCAGGCTCCCAGCTTGCGGTTGCCGATGATATAATCATCCATGCTGTTTGTCTTGCGGTAGTAATAAATGCCGATTGCCATCATCAGTGCCAGATAAATGACAAAGGCGCCAATTACCAAGATATTATCCAATGTTATTCCTCCTATAAAAAATAATACATATCATTATATGCGAGAATAGGCATTTTGGCAATAAAAAAAGCACAGGCCCTGCCCCGATGCTGACAATCGCATCAGGCAAAGCCTGCACTTCACATAAAGCCTGTACCATTAACGGCAGCAGCAGCATGCGGCAATCAGCAACATGCAACGCTGCATCAATATTTTATTCACCATCTGCTGCCCAAGCTTCTGCACATCAGCTTACAGCTTGTAGTAAGCAATACCTGCCTCAAAAATCTTCTGATCCTGATTGCCCGGCACGTTCATGGCAACGGACTCGCCGATACGCTCGGAGTGTCCCATCTTGCCCAGCACGCGGCCATCCGGGCTGGTGATGCCCTCGATGGCATTGACGGAGCCATTCGGGTTGAACGGCATCTCCAAAGTTGGAGCCCCTGCCTCATTGACATACTGGGTGGCAATCTGGCCGTTGATGCGCAGCTTCGCCACAACCTCCTTGTCTGCAAAGAAGCGTCCCTCGCCGTGGGAAATCGGAATGGTGAAGATTTCACCCGGCTTCACGTTGTTGAACCAAGGAGACAGATTGGACACAACCTTGGTGCGCACCATGCAGGAAGCATGACGGCCAATCTGGTTGTGGGTAAGTGTCGGAGAAGCTGCATCCAAATCGCGGATTTCGCCATAAGGAACCAGCCCCAGCTTGATCAGTGCCTGGAAGCCGTTGCAAATGCCCAGCATCAGGCCGTCACGCTGCTGCAGCAGCTTGTGAACAGCCTCCTTGATGCGAGGGTTCCTGAAGATGGCCGCAATAAACTTGCCGGAGCCGTCCGGCTCGTCACCGCCGCTGAAGCCGCCCGGCAGCATGATAATCTGGGAAGCCTCGATACCCTTGACGATGGCATCAACGGACTCCTCAACCGCCTGCGGCGTCAGGTTGCGGATAACCAGGGTCTGCGGGTCGCCACCGGCACGGCGGAAGGCCCTGGCCGTATCGTACTCGCAGTTGGTACCCGGGAATACCGGGATGAAAATCTTCGGCTTGGCAAAGCCAATCTGCGGCTTCACCCTGTTGCCGCCAGTGTAGAGATACTCGCTGGCACCCTTGTCAGAGGTCTTGACGCTGGTCGGGAAAATCTTCTCCAGCGGAGAAGTATATGCCTTCTTGGCATCGTTAAAGGAAACCACAGCATCACCGATGACGATGCTGCTGTTCTGGGTAGTCACGCCCAGCTCATAGCAGCCGGTACCTGCCAGTGCCTTCTCAATATCTGAGTCAGCAGCCACCTCCAGGATGAGGGCGCCGTAATCAGCCTTAAAGAGTGCCTGCATATCAGGCTTCCCGGCAAACTTGAAGCCGATGCCGTTGCCCAGGCACATCTTGGTAATAGCAGCAGCCATACCGCCCATGCGGACGCTGGAAGCAGCGAAAACCTTCTTGGCGGCAATGAAATTGCTGACCTTCTCATAGGTTGCCCGGAGCTTGCCAAAGTCAGGCATAGCCAGCTCATCCTTGGCCACAGGCACATAGTAGACCTTGCTGCCGGTGAACTTGAACTCAGGGGACAGGGCATTGTCAGCCTTCATCACATCCACGGCAAAGGAAGCCAGGGTAGGCGGTACAGTCAGATCCATAAAGGTGCCGGACATGGAGTCCTTGCCGCCGATGGCTGGAACTTCCAGCTGGTGCTGCGCCCACAGGGCACCCAGCAGGGCAGCAAACGGCTTGCCCCACTTTTTGCTGTCACTGCCCAGGCTTTCAAAATACTCCTGGAAGGTCAGGCGTACCTTGTCGGCACGTCCGCCCAGTGCCACCATCTTGGCCACAGACTCGATCACCGCATACATGGCACCGTGGAACGGGCTCCACTCCATGAGATAAGGGTTGTAGCCATAAGTCATGGCAGTAGCTGTGGTAGTCTCTGCTCCCAGCACAGGCAGCTTCGCCACCATGCCCTCGGTGGGGGTAAGCTGGTTCTTGCCGCCAAACGGCATCAGCACGCTGTTGCCGCCGATGGAGGAATCAAAGCGCTCAGCCAGTCCCTTCTGGCTGCACACATTCAGATCCTTCAGGTTTTCCAGCCATGCCTTCTCCAGGTCAGGTGCCAGGGCAGCCACCTTGCCAGGAATCTGATTCAGATAGCAGCTGTCCTTCTCCGGGGACTCAACCACCAGGCTGATGTGCTGCTTTACGCCATTGGTGTCCAGGAAATCACGGCTCAGGTTGACAATGGTCTTCTCACGCCAGTTCATCACCAGGCGGCGGTTGTCAGTAACAACTGCCACCACGGTAGCCTCCAGATTTTCCTCATCAGCAGCAGCCACGAACTTCTCCACGTTGTCACGGGTAATAACTACAGCCATGCGCTCCTGGGACTCGGAAATAGCCAGCTCAGTGCCGTCCAGTCCCTCGTACTTCTTCTTGACAGCATCCAGGTCAATCACCAGGCCGTCAGTCAGCTCGCCGATGGCAACGGACACGCCGCCTGCACCGAAGTCGTTGCAGCGCTTGATCATGCGGCTGATTTCAGAATTCCTGAACAGGCGCTGAATCTTTCTCTCCGTAGGCGGATTGCCCTTCTGCACCTCCGCACCGCAGGCAGTCAGGGACTCAAGGGTATGCTCCTTGGAGGAACCGGTAGCGCCGCCACAGCCATCACGGCCGGTGCGACCGCCTACCAGCACGATAACATCATCAGGAGACGGCACCTCGCGAACCACATTCACCTTTGGTGCAGCTGCGATAACGGCACCGATTTCCATGCGCTTTGCCAAAAAGCCCTCATGGTAAACCTCAGACACCTGGCCGGTGGCCAGGCCGATCTGGTTGCCGTAGGAGCTGTAGCCAGCAGCTGCCCCCAGGGTGATCTTCTTCTGCGGCAGCTTGCCCTTCAATGTCTCGCTGACAGGTCGTCTCGGATCTGCGGCACCGGTTACGCGCATAGCCTGATATACATAGGAACGGCCGGACAGCGGATCGCGGATGGCACCGCCCAGGCAGGTGGCAGCACCGCCGAAAGGCTCAATCTCGGTAGGATGGTTATGGGTTTCGTTCTTGAACATAACCAGCCAGTCCTCATTCTTGCCATCAATATCGGCATTGACCACGATGCTGCAGGCATTAATCTCATCAGACTTGTCCAAGTCCTCCAGCTTGCCCTGCTTCCTGAGGGCCTTCATGCCGATAACGGCCAGATCCATCAGGGTAACATCCCTTTCCTGGCCGGCGTACAAATCCTTGCGGTCAGCCAGGTACTGCTTGTAGGCATCCTCAATAGGCTTGCTGTAATAGCCCTTCTCAATATCCACCAGGTCAATGGCGGTAGTGAAGGTGGTATGGCGGCAATGGTCGGACCAGTAGGTATCAATAACCCGGATTTCGGTAATGGTAGGCTGCCGCTTCTCCGTGTCACGGAAATACTGCTGGCAGAACTTCAAATCCTCAAAGCTCATGGCAAAACCGCGGCTGTCCATGAACTGCTGCAATGCTGCCTCATCCATCTCGTTGAAGCCATCCAGCACCTCCACATCGGCAGGCACCTCGAACTTCATGTCCAGGGTATCAGGCTTCTCCATGGAAGCCTCCCGGCTTTCCACGGCATTGATATAATAATCCTTAATCTTCTGCACAGCCTCGGCATCCACATCGCCCACCAGCACCACTACGCGGGCGGTAGCAATCTCAGGACGCTCCTTCTGGGTAACCAGCTGCACGCACTGGGCAGCGGAGTCAGCGGTCTGGTCGTACTGCCCCGGCAGATACTCCACAGCAAACATAGTAGAATTAGGGAAGCTCGGCAGCTCCTCCTCGTAGATAACGTCCACAGGCGGCTCAGAGAAAACCACGGCCTTCACCTGAGCGTATTCCTCGTCACTCAGCCCCTCAATATCGTAGCGGTTGAACAGGCGGACTGCCTTCAGACCGGTCAGGCGGAAGCTCTCCACCAGGTCATCGCACAGCTGCTGGGCAGGAATGTCGAAAAAGCCCTGTCGCTTTTCTACAAAAATTCTTCTTACACTCATTGATTTGCCTCCATATTTATATTAAAAAAATAAGGTTATCTAAAAATCAGCCAACGCCTGAGAGCCATCAAGCAGCAAAACAGGCAGCTAAGACACAAAAAAACAGCCGGTAAAAGGGCTACTGGCTACCCGATGCTGTCCACGGCAATCTTCACTACCACCTTGGTAACAGGCACAGGGCTGTCCCCCAGGGAACCGCAGGGACGATGCACATCCGTCGGATAAAGCACGGCAAAATTGCCAGCCTCCAAGGTGATGCCGCTGATAGGTATCAGCTTGTCAAAGAAAACTATGTCCTTGGCATCGTCATAGGGCTCGCAGACCTTCAGCTCCGGGCTCATGGGGCACCAGCCCAGCTCCTCCCGGCCTTCCACGATATACTGGATATCCACATACTGGCGGTGAGCCTCAGGCTTGCCGCTTTCCGGCACACGGGTATTGTAGCGCTGCAAAATCGCAAAGCTGTCCTCTCCATGAATAGGATACCTGCCATCTGCCATATTCTTGAAATCCTGCTTGCACAGGTATTGCAGGGCTTCCCTGACCGCCTCCGGATATTTGCTGAAACCGGAAGCCGCCTCGCTTATATTTCCTATAATCAAGCTTATCGACTCCTTTAAAACAGTCCGCTTAAAACTTTCATTACAAAAGAATATACCAAGACTATTTTATACAAAAATCAAACTTTATGCAATGTAATGTTGCAGGAAAATTATCACCAATATTTTTTCAGTATTTTCTGTGGCATACATAAAATTTCATCAATTTTCAGTCAAATGAATTATACTTTTGCTTTTTCATTGCAAAATTTCTCAGTATGTGATATAAAATTTATTACTATGTAAAAAAGGAGCGATAGATATGCGCGAATTATTAGAGCTTTTGGAACATGATGCCCGCCGTCCGGCAGGTGAGCTGGCGGCCATGCTGCACCGCAGCGAATACGAGGTTGAGCAGCAGATGGCACAGCTGGAGCGTGACAAGGTAATTCTCAGCTACAATACCCTAATTAACTGGGAAAAGACCGGTGACAACACCGTGACCTCCATCATTGAGGTCAACCTGACGCCCCAGAGGGAAACGGGCTTTGACGCCATAGCGGAACGCATTTATCGCTTTGACGAGGTCCGCACCGTGTACCTCATGTCCGGCAGCTTTGACCTGCTGGTAATCATCGAGGGCAAATCCCTGCAGGAAGTGGCCAATTTCGTGGCAACCCGCCTGTCCACCATTGAGGGCGTAACCCAGACCAGAAGCCATTTCATGCTGAAGCCGTACAAGAAGGACGGCATTATTATCGAGGACAAAGAACAAGACCGAAGGCTGGTGATGACTCCATGACAGAAAATATCAACTGGAACAAGAGAATATCCCCTGTGGTGCATGCCATTCCCCCATCCGGCATCCGCCGTTTTTTTGATATCGCTGCGGAGATGGAGGATGTAATCTCCCTGGGCGTAGGCGAGCCGGACTTCGTTACCCCCTGGTCTATCCGTGAAAGCTGCGTGTACGGCCTGGAGCAGGGCTATACCTCCTACACTGCCAACAGAGGACTGCTGGAGCTGCGGGAGGAGATCTGCGCCCTGCAAAAGCGCAACTTCAATATCGACTACGAGCCAAAGACCGATGTGCTGGTGACAGTAGGTGTCAGCGAGGCACTGGACATTGCCATGCGCACTATTCTGGCACCGGGGGATGAAATCCTCATTCCTGAGCCTTGCTATGTATCCTACAAGGCATGTGCCGCCCTGGCCGGTGGCGTGCCTGTGCCTGTACCGGCAAAAATCGAGAATAATTTCAGCATCACGCCGGAAGACCTTGAAGCTCATGTCACCGACAAGACCAAGGCTCTGCTCATCGGCTATCCTAATAACCCTACCGGGGCAATTCTCTCCCGGGAGCAGCTGATTGCCATCTCCCGCT
>JBJDWY010000072.1:0-2985 GCA_051866255.1 Anaerovibrio sp.
ATAAGCCGCAGATGCTTCTTGATTCTGCTCAACAATAGAAAAAAATGAAATACCCTCCTACAGACACAGTGGCAACTGCACTGAGCATAACAAACAGCATAACCAGCCGCTGCTTAACCGAATCGAATCGCAATTTAACCATCTCCCTTTACAAATATTTCGACAATTACAGTTACAGTATATCACTATTACTTTCTTAATTCAAGTATATAGTAGGGAATTTTGTATTTTTCTTTATTATTTACAATTGATTGGTTATATCCTTTTGCTGCAAAAATGGGGCTGTCGCACTAAGAAATTAGTCGGCAGCCTCTATTTTTATCTAAAAAAATAAGAGCACAGCCCACAAGACCATGCTCTTGGTGTAAAATAAAAGTATGCAAAAAACCAATATTTTACATCTAGATTATACATCATCTAGGAAAATCAAACAACTAAGATTGCCATTAGAACTAGAATATAATATTCCTGCAGATGATCCAGTACGCTTGGTAGATACGTTTGTGGAGGAAATGGATCTTGCTGACCTTTATAAAACTTATTCAAGGATTAGGAAGAATCAGGCTACACCTGCTCATATGCTGAAAATAGTTCTTTATGCTGCAATGAACAGGCAATATTCCAGTCGTAGCATTGAAATAGCCTGCAAAAGGGACATCAACTTTATGTTTCTATTGGAAGGCTTTCCTGCACCTGATCATGCTACCATAGCAAGATTTATATCAGTTCATCTTGCTGCATGCCCACATCGAATCATGTCTGAAATGGATAAAATCCTATACAGACTAGGAGAGATTTCGGCTAGAGATATATTTATAGATGGAACAAAAATTGAATCTGTTGCCAATAAATACACATTTGTGTGGAAGAGAGCAGTAACTAAAAATATGGCCAAGTTATTTGAAAAGGTACTGACTCTTGTGGAGGAAACAGAGGAACAATACGGATTGCATATTGTCTATAATAACCGGGTTTCATTGCATACTCTAAAACGGATGAGAAAAAAACTATGCAGGTTAAAAAAAGAATCTGGAATTTCATTTGTGCATGGTATAGGCAGACGCAAACCATCTATTCAAAAATCTATTGAACTTACAAACCAATATATCAGCAAGTTACAGGAATATGTTGCAAAGCTACACAAATGCGGTACTAGAAATAGCTATTCTAAAACAGATAAGGATGCGACTTTCATGCGAATGAAGGAGGATGCTATGCTTAATGGGCAACTGAAGCCTGCATACAATCTGCAACATGGCGTAGACTCCGAGTATATTGTTTGGGCAGAGGTATATCCAAACCCTACGGATGCAAATACGCTAATCCCATTCATGGACAGTATGGCAAGATTCCTACGATTCCCATACCAAAACATAGTTGCTGATGCTGGCTATGAAAGTGAAGAGAATTACAGATTTATCGAGCTGAACGGCCAGACAGCTTATATCAAACCAAACAATTTTGAAATCTCCAAGAAAAAAAGCTACAAACAGGACATAAGTCGGCGAGAAAATATGTCCTATGATGCAAGCAGAGATTGCTATTTTTGCCATGCCGGCAGAATGCTAAGCAAACAATATGTTAAAACCAATAAAACACGTGCTGGCTACAAACGAGAGGTAGCGGTATATTCGGGCGATTGCAGCGGATGTATGTATAAATCGTCTTGTATAAAGGGGAATAATTGCAAGACACCTTTGAAAGACCGTAACAAGGTTCTGAATGTATCAAGATATATGGAGAGCCAGCGTCAGGCATGCTTACAACGACTTTTGAGCCCATTTGGTACACAGTTACGTATGAACAGAAGCATACAGGTGGAAGGTTCCTTCGCAAATATCAAGGAAGATATGGGCTTACGGAGATATTCCTATCGAGGAAAAAGTAATGTGCTAACGGAAAGCATCATCGTCGCTATAGCATTTAATATCACTCGTTTCGACCATCGCATTAAGGCGGGGAGAGCAGGACTGCATCTTTATGAATTAAAAAAGACAGCCTAATCAGGCATAAAAACATCGCTACATACTAACGATGTTTTTGTTGTGCCTAAAATGAGGCTGTCTTTTACCAATGTATAGTATAGGGAAATAACTGGGAAAAATGAACGGCTGTCGCCTGATGAAAATCATCAAATGCGACAGCCCCATTTGTACATTACTTATGTATATACTATTTTCCGGATGGCATCAGGCACTGTGACGCTGCTGACTGCCCTGCAGATACGCCTCCACCATATCCACAAACAGCCTGTGCACCTGACGGTCAGCGTCCAGCTCAGGATGAAAGGCCAGTGCCAGCTGACTGCCATAGCGGACCGCCACAATGCGTCCATCCACCTCTGCCAGCACCTCGACACCATCCTCCACGGACACCACATAAGGCGCCCTGATAAACGTCATCGGCACTTCTCCCACATGTTCCAGCTCCCCATAGGCGTGGAAGCTGCCCAGCTGCCGCCCGTAGGCGTTGCGCTTGACGGTCATAGGAATTGTGGCAAAATGGCGGGCATCATCACCGGCAATACGATCTGCCAGAAGTATCATGCCGGCACAGGTAGCCAGCACCGGCAGGCCTGCCTCAATGCGCTCCTTCAACGGCTCAAACATGCCGCTTTCCCTCAGCAGCTTGCCCTGCACGGTGCTTTCTCCGCCCGGCAGTACCAGTGCATCAAAATCCTGCTGCAAATCCCCGGCATTCCGAAGCTCAACGCACTCTGCGCCCAGCTCCGAAAGCACTTCCTCATGCTCTATAAACGCTCCCGGCAATGCTAATACAGCTATCTTCATCTCAAAACACCTCTGCAAAATATCTCTATCTATATCCTGTATCAGTGGCAATACCTATCACAGCCGCCTCACCCTGCCGGGCCGCGGCATTTTGTTGCCCCGTATGGAAAACACGGCATGATATCACCCATATCGTACACATCATCGTGGGTAATATCATGCCGATAAATTGCTTATTTGCCGCGCTCTGCCATCA
>JBJDWY010000073.1:0-13257 GCA_051866255.1 Anaerovibrio sp.
GCTTCCCGGCTCCCCCTTTTCAGGCTTGCTCGTAAAGTTAGATTGATTACCTTAGCAGCGTACAGCAGAGTATAGTTGATAACTACGTGCATATCTGTTCAGACAAAAAGAGGGACAGGTGCGGCATGTACCCAAAGAAAACCTTGAGTGCAGCCTCGCTTCTTAGCGAGTGCGAGCGTAAGCGACGCAGGAGCTTAGAAGCGCGAGGCTGTGCTAAGAGCGAGAGCGAGTTTTCTATGGGTACTGCCGCTACCTGTCCCTTTTAAATGTCTGAACAGAGTCCACGAACTACCAAACTATTTCATTCAGTATATGCTCGTAGTTACAAACAAGCACAACGATAAACTGAAATTTAACTTATTGTTTTGGATTGTATTCCACTATCTTAATTCCCTTGTGCTGGTTCAGGTCAATAACATTATCCTGGTCGATGCGTACCAGCGGATGCTCGGCGAAATCATGAGGATAGTTGATGATGGTACCGGCAAGGCCGTTGTTCAGCACTACGGTAGAGCCCAGGAAGGCATCCTTGATGCGCTTCAGGATTGCCACGCTGATAGTAGGGTCCAGCTTGGTGTACATCTGCTCTGTGATTTTGGCAATGGCCGTAAACGGAGTCTGGCGCACAAAGCCCTCACGCTCAGTGGTGATATTGTCGTACAGATCAGCAATGGCAATAATCCTTGCATATTCATGAATTTCTTCACCCTTGGTGGCAAAAGGGAAGCCGCTGCCGTCCATGCACTCGTGGTGCTGCAGTGCTGCCAGCTTGACGCCCTCAGGAATTTTCTTGTTTTCATTCAGCAGGTGGGAGCCGTCAATAGTATGCTGCATATAACGCTCAAAATCCTCACCATTCAAGGTTTCTACCCGGCGTGACTGCAGGCGTGGCGGAAACTTCGTCTTGCCGATATCATGCAGGAAGCCGGCTAAAATCAGCTCATTGACGATGCTGGCCTTCTTGTACATCCACTTGCCGATGACACCGGCAAGGATGGAAACACGCATGGAATGGTTAAACAGGTCATCAGCCATATGGTTAAGCCCGTACAGGTAGTCGATAACGCCGCTCTGTTTGGACATAGGGGCAAGGGAGTCCTGCACCAATGTCTGGGTTTTCTCCACAGGGATTTCTCCGTTGCTGGTAGTTGCCTCAAAAATGTTGTTGACCTCGCGGATAACCTCCCTGTATTCAGCCGCAAAGGCGTTGCTGCGGTTGAATATGGTCATGACGGACTGATAATTCGGGCTGAGCTCGTACTCATCCTTGACATAGACCTGCGGGATATTCAGAAAACTGAGCCTGGTAATGTGTGCCTTGGTCAGCAGGGTGTTCTCCGAAAGAATGACAACCATATCATCGTTGACAACGGTACGGGCTAGTTCCATACCTGCCTGCAGCTGGCCGACTGTTAGAGCTTTCATAATGGAATCTCCTTTTCTACTCTTGCTATATATGTATATATCGTATATTGTATTAGACATTTATATATAATATCCTATCATATTTGGAGAAAAAAAATAAGGGGACATAAGTAGTGGAATGTCTCCTTATTTTTGACTAGTTTTTATTTAACGATGCCTGCTTGGAAAACAGTAACAGATTTCCAGGTGTCAGCTTTCTTTAAGATAGGCTGAGGAAATTCAGGGTGAGCAGGGGAGTTAGGATAATACTGGGTTTCCAGGGCAAAGCTGCTGCGCTTTCCGTAGCTGATGCCCCCCTTGCCAGGAGTGCCGTCAAGGAAATTGCCGCTGTAGAACTGCAGCCCTGGCAGGTCTGTATAGACAGTCAGGCTGATGCCGGTCTTGTCCCCTTCGGCGTATGCAGCCTCAAGCAGGCTGTTTTCCTTTTTGTCGCTGAGAATCCAGTTGTGGTCGTACCCGGCTCCCCACTTCAGCTGCTGGAAGTCAGCATCAATGCGCTCCCCGATGGCAGTCAGCTGGCGAAAATCCATAGGCGTTCCGGCTGCCGGGTAGATTTTGCCGGTTGGCAGTGACTCTGCATTTGCCTCGGTCAGGCGGTCAGCAAAAATTTGCAGGCGATGCCCGAGGATGCTGTCATCCTGGCAGCCGTTCAGGTTGAAGTAGCTGTGGTTGGTCAGGTTGCAGATGGTATCGGCATCGGAGAACGCCTCATAAGAAATCTTCAGGGCATTGTCCTCGGTCAGCTCGTATGTAACGTGCACTTTGAAATTGCCCGGAAAGCCTCCGTCCCCATCCGGGCTGAAATAGGTCATAAAGAGCTTTCCGTCCTGCTCTGCTGCACCCCACAGCTGGCAGTGAAAGCCACGGCTGCCGCTGTGCAGGCTGTTGGTCTGATGAGGGCCGTCGTTTGCCTCAAGCTGGTAGTCTGTGCCGTTGATGGTTACCCTGGCATCCTGAATGCGGTTGGCATGGCGTCCTACAATGGCGCCCATGTAAAAGGTTTCTGCTTCGTAGCCTGCGGTATCGTCAAAGCCCCGCACGATATCCTGCATTTTGCCTTCCTTGTCAGGTACCAGGAAGCTATGAAGCCGTGCACCGTAGGTAATGATGCCGGCGCTGGCACCGCTGCTGTTTTTCAGCGTGTAGAGATAGACCATGCTGCCATTTTGCAGCCTGCCAAATTCAGATTTTGTGATTTCTGCCATAACAAATCCCCTCTTTTGCCTCTAATGTCGAAAAATTCTCCTGCCTTGACTATACCACGGGGCGGCAGGACAGTCAAAAAAATAGTGAAAACTGGAATTGTTTTCAAGTCATGAAAATTACCAGGGAACATACCTGGGGCAACTGCGTGCCCTGATGCCTCTAATATATCATGTCAGCAGGGATTCTGTCAAAACTGTGCACGATAGCACAGTTTTGTTCAAATATACTGTAAAAATAAATTGTGCACGTACACAAAAATCTATTGACAAGCCATCTGAAATGGAGTATTATACAGATAACGAAGATGCGAGATGAGGAAATACTAAAAAAATGGCGTATTTTCAGAATCTTTTTCTTTATGGCATGGCCGGAACAGTTGCTGACAGGGGTGTCTGCTGTATCCGGATGTGCAGGATTTTCAAAGGAGGAGGGAATAAAGAGAATTTTGTATCTGCCTGAGGGGAATTGGCGGATAGTGCAGAGGGTTGTTTGGAAGAAGTTTAACGAAAAGGAGAGTTTTTTTAATGAAGAAGATAATAGCGTTGGTTATCTCCATGATGATGCTGCTGCTTGCCGTAGGCTGCGGCGGCGGTGAGGAAAAGAAGGCTGACGGGGATAAGAAGATTACCATGGGATTTTCCCAGATTGGTGCCGAGTCTGAGTGGCGTACTGCCAACACCGAGTCCGTAAAGGAAGCAGCCAAGGCGGCAGGTATTGACCTGCAGTTCTCTGATGCCCAGCAGAAGCAGGAAAATCAGATTAAGGCTATCCGCTCCTTCATTGCCCAGGGCGTTGATGTTATCGCCTTCGTGCCAATCGTTGAGACCGGCTGGGATACCGTTCTGAAAGAGGCAAAGGATGCCAAGATTCCTGTAATCATCGTTGACCGTGATTTGAAGGTTGAGGACGATTCCCTGTATGTAGCCAAGATTGGCACCAACATGATTACTGAGGGCGAAAAGGGCTTTGAATGGCTGGCAAAGTATGCCAATGAGAAGCAGCTTAAGCCTCGCGATGGCGGCCAGAAGCTGAACATCGTCGTACTGGAGGGCACTGTAGGCTCTACCGCAGCTCTGGGACGTACCAAGGGCTTTAACGATGCAATGGCAGCTTCCCCTGACAAGGATAAGTTCAACATCCTGGCTTCCCAGACCGGCGAGTTCACCCGTCAGAAGGGCCAGGAGGTTATGGAGTCCTTCCTGAAGTCCTATGGCAGCAAGATTGATATCCTGGTAGCTCAGAATGACGATATGGCTCTGGGTGCCGTACAGGCTATTGAGGCCGCCGGCCTGAAGCCTGGCAAGGACATTACCATTCTCTCCTTCGATGGCGTAAAGGGTATTTTCCAGGCTATGATTGAGGGCAAGACCAACTGTACCGTTGAGTGCAATCCTTTGCAGGGCGAGCTTCTGATGGAGACTGCCAAGAAGGTTCTTGCTGGTGAGAAGGTTGACAAGATTGTATATGTAGAGGAAGGCGTTTTCCCGGCTGAGGTTGCTGAGTCTACTCTGCCATCCCGCAAATACTGATACTGTATAAACTGCATATAATAGCTTTCGGCGCAAGCTGAAAGGGCAGGAATGGGCCGCGCCCCGGCTCTCAGAGCCTGGGCGTGGTTTTTTATACCCGGGAATAGGCATATTTTTGTAAGGGGGAGGATTTTTATGGCAGCAGCATTGTTGGAAATGCGAAATATTGACAAAGTGTTTCCAGGTGTCAGGGCCTTGTCAAATGTTGATTTTACCCTTCATGCAGGTGAAATTCATTCCCTGATGGGGGAAAATGGTGCGGGCAAATCAACCTTGGTCAAGGTGCTGACAGGCGTATATCCGAAGGATGGGGGCACAATCCGCCTGAATGGCAGGGAAATTTCCCCGAAGACGCCGAAGGAGGCGCAGGAGGAAGGCATTTCCACCGTGTATCAGGAGGTTAATCTCTGCCCTAACCTGACTGTGGCAGAGAATATTTTCATCGGCAGGGAGCCGCGCAGGTTCGGCTTTATTGATTGGAAGGAAGTCAACAGAAGGTCTGTGGAGCTTTTGCAGAAGCTTGATGTGGATATCGATGTGAGCAAGACACTGGACAATTATCCGGTGGCAATCCAGCAGATGGTGGCGATTGCCAGGGCTGTGGATGTAGATGCCAAAATCCTCATTCTGGATGAGCCTACCTCATCCCTGAATGAAGGCGAGACTGCCAGATTGTTTAAGATTGTACGGCAGCTCCAAAGTCAGGGCATGGGCATTATATTTATTTCTCATTTCTTAGAGCAGATTTATGAGCTTTGCGACCATATCACCATTTTGCGCAATGGCGAGCTGGTAGGCTCCTATGAGGTGGCAAAGCTGCCAAGGCTTGAACTCATCGCCAGGATGGTCGGCAAGGACCTGAATGACGTTAAGGATATGGACAAGATGGCGGAAAAGAGTGTTCCGTCCGAGGAAGTGTTTATTGAGACTGACCACGCTGCCAGCATAGGGCAGATAAAGGATGTATCACTGCAGATTCACAAGGGGGAGGTTATCGGCTTTGCAGGCCTTTTGGGCTCCGGCCGCACGGAAACGGCGGAAATGCTATTTGGCTTGAAGGATGTAACAGGCGGCCAGCTGAAGGTAAATGGCAAGCAGGAAAAGCTGGCCAATCCTATGGCTGCCATGAAGGAAGGGATTGCCTTCTGCCCGGAGGACAGGAAGCTGGCAGGCATTATCGGGGATTTGACGGTGCGTGAGAACATCATCTTGGCGTTGCAGGCAATGGATGGCATGTTTACCCATATTCCTTATAGCGAGCAGGTGAAGCTGGCGGACCAGTTTATTGAAAAGCTGCGCATCAAGGTGTCCGACCGTGACCAGCTGATCAAGAATCTGTCCGGCGGCAACCAGCAGAAGGTGATTATTGCCCGCTGGCTGGCCACCCATCCTCAGTTCCTCATTCTGGATGAGCCTACCCGCGGCATCGATGTGGGCACCAAGACGGAAATCCAGAAGATGGCGGTGGAACTGGCCAAGACGGAGGGCATGTCCGTGGCATTTATTTCCAGCGAAATGGACGAGATGGTGCGTACCTGCTCCAAGCTGATTGTTATGCGCGACCGCAGGAAGGTGGCGGAGCTGACAGGGGATCAGGTCAGCTCCGACGGTGTTATGCAGGCTATTGCCGGAGGTGACAATTAATGGAAAAGTTGAAGAATTTTACATCCAGCTCATTGTTTCTGCCGGTGGTTGCCCTGGCTGCCCTGCTGGTTTTCAATGGTATTTTTGTGGAGGGCTTCTTTGATATTCAAGTGACGGAGGACGGCAGGCTTTTTGGCCGCGTGATTGATATTCTCACCCGTTCCAGCTCTCTGGTTATCCTTTCCCTTGGCATGACCCTGGTTATTGCCACCAGCGGCATTGATATTTCCGTAGGCGCGGTGGTGGCTATCTCTGCTGCCGTGGTCTGCACCCTGATTGGCGGCAGGGGTGATGGCGTGGCAGAAACCCCGATGCTGCTGGCAATGCTCGCCTCGGTGGGGATTGGTATCATCTGCGGCCTCTGGAACGGCTTACTGGTAGCCAAGTTTAAAATCCAGGCGGTAGTGGCAACCCTGATTCTGATGACTGCCGGCAGGGGTATCGCCCAGCTTTTGACCGAGGGGCAGATTATCACTGTTTATTACAAGCCTTTTGCTTCGATTGCCGGGGTTATTCCGGGCATGCCGCTGCCGACCAACGTGTTTATCGCCCTGGCGATGGTGGCATTTGTGGCAATCGTCATGAAGAAGACCAGCATCGGGCTTTTTATCCAGTCCGTGGGTATCAATCCTACGGCTGCCAGATATGTGGGTATTAACGTAACCATGGTGCTGTTTCTGGTGTATGCCTTTTCCGGCTTCTGTGCCGGTGTGACCGGCTTGATTGAAAGCTCCCTGATCAGGGCGGCTGATGCCAACAATGCCGGTCTGAACATGGAGATGGATGCCATTTTGGCAGTTGCCCTGGGCGGCACGCTGCTTTCCGGCGGCAAGTTCTATCTGGGAGGCTCCGTTATCGGTGCCATTACCATTCAGACTCTGACCACGACACTTTATGCCCTGGGGGTATCGGCTGACCAGCTGCCGGTAGTAAAGGCGATTGCCGTTATTGCTATCTGCCTGATTCAGTCCAAAAAGGCCAGGGATTTGTTTGAAAAGTGGAAGAACCGCGGCGATGGGGCTGCGGCAGCTGGTGCAAAGGCGGTGAACAAGGCATGAATAAGAAGCTAGGCGAGATAATCGCATCCAAGTATTTTTCCTTCTTTGTGACTGTTATCCTTTTTGCCGTATTGTACGGGGCAGGTATAGCCATGTACAAGGGCTTCATGAAGCCGCAGGTTTTCCTCAACCTCTTTATTGACAATGCGGCACTGATTATTGTGACTGTAGGCATCACCTTTACCCTGCTGATTGGCGGCATTGACCTGTCGGTAGGCGCGGTGCTGGCGCTGACCTGCATGGTGCTGGCATGGCTTCTGGCAAATACCGGGATTCCTGTCTTCGCAGCGATTTTCATCGTGCTGCTGATGGGCACGTTGTTTGGGGCTTTGCAGGGCTATATTATCGCCAAGTTTGATTTGCAGCCCTTCATCATCACCCTGGCAGGCATGCTGTTCTGCCGTGGCATGACGGCGGTGATTTCCCGGGAGACCATCAATATTACCAATCCTGTCTTTGTGGCTATGGCGGATTTCCGCCTGCCGGTGGGGCCGGGGTTCGTGTCCATGGGCGTGCTCATTGCCATTATGGCCCTGATTGTGGCGGCAGTGGTGCTGGGCTTTACCAGGTTTGGGCGCAATATATACGCCTTGGGCGGCAGCGAGTCCTCGGCTTCCCTGATGGGCTTGCCGGTGTTCCGTACCAAGGTCAGCGTGTACACCATCAGCGGCTTCTGTTCCTCCCTTGGAGGTATCGCTTATGCCCTGATGATGCTGACAGGCTACAACCTGCACGGCATGGGCATGGAGATGGATGCTATTGCTTCCACTGTTATTGGCGGCACCCTTTTGACCGGCGGCGTGGGCTTCATTCCGGGGGCATTGTTCGGCGTGCTGATTCAGGGGGTTATCCTGACCTTTATCAGCTTCCAGGGAACTCTGTCTGCCTGGTGGACAAAGATTGTAGTGGGGGCCCTGCTCTGCGTATTCATCATTATGCAGGCGTTTATTACTGAGCACAAGAGCAAGCTGACTGCCCAGAGCTCATTGGAAGAAAACAGCTGACTGGCAAGGGGGAATAAAAGTGTTAGAGGATTTGAAGCAGAAGGTGTATGAGGCAAATATGCTCCTGCCCAAGCATGGGCTGGTTACCTTTACCTGGGGCAATGTTTCCGGCATTGACAGGGAAAAAGGGCTGTTTGTCATCAAGCCTTCTGGCGTGGAATACGATGTGATGAAGCCGGAGGATATGGTGGTAGTTGACCTGGATGGCAACAAGGTGGAGGGGGAGCTGAACCCTTCCTCGGATACGGAAACCCACCGCCTGCTTTATCGGGAGTTTGGCAATATCGGCGGCGTGGTGCATACCCATTCCCGCTGGGCTACGACCTTTGCCCAGGCAGGACAGGGAATCAGGGCGTATGGCACCACTCAGGCGGATTACTTTTATGGGGAAATTCCCTGCACCCGGGATATGACTCCTGAGGAAATCAAGGGTGCTTATGAATACGAAACCGGCGCGGTGATTGCCGAGACTTTCCGGCAGATTAATCCTGACCACATGCCGGCGGTGCTGGTGAAGAACCACGGTCCTTTTACCTGGGGCACGGATCCTTTTAATGCGGTGCACAATGCCGTAGTGCTGGAGGAGGTTGCCATGATGGCTTTCCATACCCAGCTTTTGACCGGCGGCAGGGAGCCCATGCCACAGGTGCTTTTGGATAAGCACTTCTTGCGGAAGCACGGGCCTGATGCCTACTATGGGCAGAAGAAAAAATAAGCCTGCCTGATAGTAGCACAGATGAAGAAAGCGGCATGGCGGAGACGCCGTATAAAAAGCAAAGCAAGAGGGACAAGGTCTGACGGATGAGGATACAAAGGAGGGGCTTTTGTGGATTTGGAAATAATAAAGGGTAAAATTCAGGCAGGGGAAACTGCCCTGGGCATTGAGCTGGGCTCTACCCGCATAAAGGCGGTGCTGCTGACGGATACTATAGAGACTGTGGCAACAGGCAGCTTCAACTGGGAGAACAGGCTGGAAAACGGCGTGTGGACCTACGATCTGGCAGAGGCGTGGCAGGGGATTCAGTCCTGCTACAGGGCGATAGCTGCCAGCGTGCAGGAAAAATACGGCATCAGGCTGGAAAAGATCGGTGCCATGGGCGTCAGTGCCATGATGCACGGCTATCTGCCTTTTAATGCAAAGGATGAGCTTTTGGTGCCCTTCCGCACCTGGCGGAACAATATTACCGGCCAGGCAGCAGATGAACTGACAGAGGCACTGAGCTTCAATATTCCCCAGCGCTGGAGCATTGCCCATCTCTATCAGGCAGTGCTGAATGATGAGCCTCATGTGCCGGAGATAAGCTTCTTCACCACCCTGGCTGGCTATATTCATTGGCAGCTGTGCGGTGAGAAGGTGCTGGGCATAGGCGATGCTTCCGGCATGTTCCCTGTAGATGAGTCCTCCGGTACCTATGATGCAGGTATGCTGGCAAAATTTGACAGCTTGGAGAAGGTGAAGAAGCAGCCTTGGCAGCTGGCTGACATCCTGCCAGGGGTGCTTCCGGCAGGCCGCAGTGCAGGCCGCCTGACGGAAAAGGGGGCAAGGCTTCTGGACCCTGCCGGAAATCTGCAGCCGGGCACCCTGATGGCACCGCCGGAGGGGGATGCCGGTACCGGCATGGTTGGCACCAACAGTGTGAGAAAGCGCACCGGCAATATTTCCGTAGGTACCTCGGCATTTTCTATGAATGTGCTGGAGCAGCCGCTGAAGGCAGTGCACAGGGATATTGATATCGTAACGACGCCCGATGGGGCGCCGGTGGCTATGGTGCATGTCAACAACTGCTCGTCGGATATCAATGCTTGGGCAGGGCTGTTCGGCGAGTTTGCTGCTGCCCTGGGAGTGGAGACGGCTCCTGACAAGCTTTACAGCGTGCTGTTCAATCAGGTACGGCAGGCGGAGCCGGATGCCGGGGGGCTGACCAATTACAGCTTCCTGTCCGGCGAGAATATCACGGCTACCCAGGAGGGGCGTCCTATGTTTGTGAGGACACCTTACAGCCGCATGAATTTGGCGAATTTTATGCTGGCACAGCTTTATTCGGCATTTGCAGCCTTAAAAATCGGCATGGATGTGCTGGTCAATGAGGAAAATGTCAGGACTGATGTGATGCTGGCACAGGGGGGGCTGTTCAAGACGCCTGTTATCGGGCAGCAGGTGCTGGCAAATGCCCTGGAAATTCCTATTACCATCATGGACAGTGCCGGAGAGGGCGGTCCATGGGGCATGGCGGTGCTGGCAGTGTACGCAGGCTTTCATCAGGATGGTATGGAATTGGCAGATTTCCTGGATGAAAAGGTGTTCAAGGGGGCGTCCGCCACTACCCTGCAGCCACAGCCGGAAGGGGTGGCTGGCTGCCGCAAATTTATCCAGCGGTTCCGCAGCGGCATTGCCGTTGAAAATGCTGCCGGGCAGGCGATTGCCGACGAAGGATGAGTGCAGGTTCTGACCAGCCCTGCACGGAAGTGCCGGAATGATAATACACAAAATAAACTGGAAGTAAATGCAGCAGGATATAGCAAGCTGCAATAGGCTAAAGAGGAGCGAAAGATCATGATGAATATCAAGGACTATGAGTTTTGGTTTGTGGCAGGCAGCCAGCACCTTTATGGCGAGGAAGCCCTGCAAAATGTCGAGAAGAATACAAAGGAGATTGTAGAGTACCTGAATGATACCGGCAAGCTGCCGTATAAGATTGTCTTCAAGGGCGTCATGACTACGGCTGACGGCATCACTCAGTTTATGAAGGATGTCAACTACAACGATAATGTGGCAGGTGTCATGGTCTGGGCGCATACCTTCTCCCCTGCCAAGAACTGGATTCGTGGTACCAAGCTCTTGCAGAAGCCGCTTCTGCACCTGGCTACCCAGTATCTGGATGAAATCCCTTATGCCACCATTGATTTTGATTATATGAATCTGCATCAGAGTGCCCATGGTGACAGGGAGTACGGCTATATCAACGCCCGTCTGGGCCTCAACAACAAGATTGTCTATGGCCACTGGCGTGATGCAGAAACTGTGGCGGAGATTGCCAGCTGGGAAGATGTGGCAGTTGCCTGCAACGAGAGCTTCAACATCCGCGTGTGCCGCTTTGGCGATACCATGCGTGATGTGGCATGCACCGAGGGTGACAAGGTGGAGGCTCAGATACAGCTGGGCTGGACTGTTGACTATTATCCTGAGGGGGATTTGGTGGAGTATGTCAATGCCGTTACCGAGGCAGAGATTGATGCCGAGTACAAAAAGCTGGCTGATATGTACACCATGACCGTAGGAGACAACCAGAAGGAGCATTTTGAGCACAGCGTGCGCTATCAGCTCCGTGAATATATCGCTATCAAGAGATTTTTGGACGAGGGCGGCTATAATGCCTTCTGTTCCAACTTCCAGTCCCTGCACGGGCTGGAGGAGCTGCCGGGGCTGGCTTCCCAGCTTCTGATGCGGGATGGCTATGGCTTTGGTGCAGAGGGTGACTGGAAAATCGCCGCTTTGACCAGGCTTTTGAAGGTGCTTTCCCACAATGACCGCACTGTTTTCATGGAGGACTATACCCTGGACTTGCGGAAGGGGCATGAGGCTATCCTGGGGGCCCACATGCTGGAAGTGGACCCTGCCATTGCTAGCGACAAGCCGCGGGTAGAGGTGCATCCTCTGGGCATCGGCGGCAAGGATGACCCGGCGCGCCTGGTATTTACCGGTGCTGAGGGGGATGCCGTGGATGTTACCCTGGCTGATTTCCGCAATGGCATGAAGATGATTTATTATCCTGTAGACTGCCGCAAGCCGGAGGCTGAGACTCCGTACCTGCCAGTGGCAAAGCAGCTCTGGACGCCTAAGTGCGGCCTGAAGAAGGGATCTGCAGAATGGATTAAGGCCGGCGGCGAGCATCACACCGTGCTGAGCTTCGCTATTTCCTGCCAGCAGCTTCGCGACCTGGCAGCCATGCTGGGACTGGAGCTGGTAGAGATAAACTGAGCGGCAGCTTGACTACAGTTGTAAGTTTATAATTTTCGCATTTCCTTACTCAGTTTTCTGAGTAAAGATATTTTTCCTTCCTCTCAAGGCTCATCGGGTTCTTCCATCCGGTGGGCCTTTTGTATGCCTGCATGAAAATAGCGGCAGGAACAGGCAAGATTCAGAAAAAAGGGCGGCAAAAGGCGGCAGGGCTGCCTTTGTGGCAGTTCCTGCCGCCTGGGAGAAGCGAATGATTTATAAAGTTGTGTTGATGTTTTCCCTGATGCGGATTTCGTTGGTCAGGAGGTTCAGCTCCCTTTCCGGCTCCTTGCCGTTGACCAGGTATTCAAAGACAATCTGCATGGCAATCTGCCCCTGGCGGCGTGGATGCTGATAAATGGTGGCCTGAATGAGCCCCTTTTCCATCATTTCCACCGTGGTGGGCAGGGTATCAAAGACGATGACGGTGATGTCCTTTTCCCTGCCACAGGCCATGATGGCGCGGCAGGCACCGTAGATGCCGCCGGAGCTGGCGGCAAAGAGGACGTTGATATTGGGGTGCTGGCGCAGCATGTCCAGATTTTTTTCGTAGGAGAGCATTTCGTCATCCTGGTCCTCCGTGATGGAGATAATCTGTGCCAGGGGATTGTGGGAAAGTGCCTGACGGAAGCCTGACAGCCTCTGGGCGTGTCCCAGGATATGCAGGGAGCCCAGGGTAATGCCGATGTTCAGCCGGTCATGGTTTATCATTTGCAGCAGGGCACCGGCAGTCATGCCGCCGTTGAAGTAATCCGTGCCCACGTAGCAGTGCCTTGAGGAATGCTCTATGTCGTTGTTGATGGTGGTGACGAAGATGCCGCTTTCTGTCAGGCGGCGGATTTCCGTGCTGACACGCTCGTCATTGATAGGCATGAGAATAACCGCCTGCACCTTGCCAATAAGCTGTGACAGCTGACTGCACTGGACTTCTACATCGTATCCCTTGGAAATATACCATTCCACCTGCAAGCCGTACATGGAATAGGATTTGGCGGCTTTTTCCATGGCTTCGATTACGGCATCAAAGAAGCCTATTCCCTTGGAGGGCATGACGATGGCCACGACAGGCTTCAGCTTTTGCGCTGCCAGTGCCCTGCCGGCAGGGTTTGGGGTGTAGTTCATCTCCCGTGCCACCTTGAGTATCAGTTCTTTTTTTTCGGATTTGACGTTGCCCCGGTGGTTGAGGACACGGTCCACTGTGCCTCTGGATACGCCGCACAGATCTGCAATTTCTTTTATTGTAACCAAAATATCACCGCCTGATTTTTCTGAAATTTGTGTATGTTGCTTTCATTAAATATTATGTATATATTATACAATAAAACTGTGCTCGTGTACAGTGAATTTCAGTTTATCGTAGTGCTTGATTGTTACTTCGTGCATATACTGACTGA
>JBJDWY010000074.1:0-13105 GCA_051866255.1 Anaerovibrio sp.
GAAGCTATGGGCTGGAATGAAGGTCATGCCGCATAAAAGTTGTAAAGTGCTGTTTTATTAGTCATTCCAGTTAATGTTTTCAGGTGGGGAAGCAAGGCTGACGGTTGCATTGCTTCCTGTGCCATTACCATTGCCACCGGCTCCATCATCACTGAAGAATTTTTTGTAAGTGTAAGAGCTTTCTCCGGTGATTTCTAAACCTTTGGATAGTATGGAACCGTAGAAGGTCAGTCCTTGATCATTCATGTGTATATTGGCATAGGGAGCATAAATGGCACCATAGAAGGTAGAATTGTTTGCTTCTATATTGATGGTGCCGGTGCCTGTATAAACATAGACGATTGGACGGCTGTTTTCAGGCATGTTATAATTTTGAAAAGTAAATTTATGGGTTCCGTAGCATCCCTCACCGTCATACCAAGGATTTTTGGGCGGATCAATTACGATGAAAAGAGGTTTGTCCTTATTGGTTTCACTGGCTGGGATATAATCGTTTATTTTAAATTCTGTGTTGCCACCAGGGCCATTTTCAGGTGTATTTGTGGTTGGATTGTATATATAATCTATATCTTTTGATAAAACTTGAGATTTTATGTTGCTGATATTATTTTCGTTAGTCCATATTAGCTTGTTTTTCTCCAAATCGGCTTTGGCACTGCTGAGAATTTCTGCTAATTTATAATCCAGGCTTGTATTTTTATCCTGCGTAGGAGTCACAAGCATAGTATCGTCAGGATGTGCTTTTGAATAATTAATCGCATCCTGCATAGATGTGAAAGAACCGTTCTGGTAATGAGCCTTTGCATTGAGATTTAAAAGCTCATGCCGATAATTTTTTGTCATATCGGCATCTGCACCCATACCGACAATTTTTCCTTGATAAAATGATGCATCTAAAATCTGGGAAACAGATGGGTTATCAGGATTTTGGCTGGCATTGATGGATGTGAAACCGCCACTGCCATAGGAAAAGAGGTTATCAAATAGAGTGCCACCGCTGCCGCCGCCTGTATAGGCTATTTGGGCAAAACTTTCAGCAGAGACATCCGTGGAATTTCCTACGCCAAAAAAGCTGAAAAAGTAGACTGGCACAGATTCAGTCAGATGTACGCGATAAATGGTTATTCCTTGATCTGTAGTTCTTGCTTTATAGTCACGTTTGACATCGGTGATTTTAGGATGATTCAAATTGATAGATTTTTCTGCATCTGCATCGGCATGAGGATGGCTGCTGGGGGTATCATTATTTTGTACGAAACTGTGTCCTCCGGCTATTGCTGCCGCATCCGCTGCGTTTTGCAGCCTTGATTTGTGCATATACATATTGCCAAAATCCACAGTAAAGCCGGTGGCTGCTATCACCAACGGCAGCAGGACTGCTGTAAACACGACAATCTGTCCCTTTTGTGCCTTGGCGGACATGCCTGCTATATATTTTTTTAATGCAATCAACATATTGTACCCCTCCTGCAACATTTGTCCTATGCAGTCTATAATATGCTGAAATGGTTTGGTTTGGCAATAGTCTTTAGTCCCAATTATTTGGATAATTTTGTGGGGACAATCTGATTTTTGTGAGGCCATATGCTTTTTAGAAATTAAACAGGGCAGGGGAGATGTATGCCAGTCTCCGTCCTGCCCTATTGTTGCTTTAGTTGCTATATACTTTGAGATTTTGTTGGATTCGTGAGTATTGATATATTTATGCTGATGGCAAAAGCTCAGCCATGAGCTTTTTCTGATAGTCCGGATCTGAGGTGGCACGAGTCAGGTCATCCAAACGTCCAGCCTTGATGAGAATGCTGTTCAGTGCATTTATATTGTTAATTCCATGGCGTTCACCCTCACAAATTCCGAGCTCTTTGCTCTTTTCTAAAAGTTCATCCCAAATCTTGCTCATGCTGCTCACTCCTTCGTCGCTTTCCTTAAATTGACGAACACGCTCTGCCAGGACAGGGTAGTGCATGTCTTCTGCCTGTGTGCAGAAAAAGTCGTGCATCAGCCTGCCTACAGCATCATCACCGCGGTATTCACCATTGACATAGATAATATGGGCGCCATCATCAGCAGGCTGTCCTGTTTCCATGATGCAGCGCTCAATATGATACATAGGCAATGCGCGTTTGAACTTATCTTTTTCAGTGATGAAAATAACATAAGTTTCTGCAAGGTTTTCACCGTATTTGCCAATGTCATCCTGATCGGCATCCATATAGCTGCTGTTGCGGCGTGCCCGTTTGATACCTGCACCACTGTCAGCGCGTTGTATCTCTATATTCACTATTTTACCATCAAATACAGCTCTGATGTCAAGGCGTATTTCTCTCCCTTGCAGATTCGTGATAGCATACTCCACCTGACTGGAAATAACCTTTAAGTCAGGTTTGTCCAGCACAATTTTTAGTACCAGCTCCACACATTCGTTATGACCTTCGAAAACCTTGCGCATGAACTCATCGTCAATCAGGCGCAGTTTATACTTGATGGCATATCGTGCCTGTGCCTTGAGTTCTTCCATAGTAACCAATGTAATTTAGAAGTTCAGGCTTTGCATTGTAATAAGCTTTTCAGCCGCTCAATTTTCCGTTCATGTGCCTTTATGGAAAAATTCAGCCTGGCCCGTTCTTCCTCGGTGACGGTGTCATCCTTTTTGGTGGCATCAAGGTAATCCTGAATGCGCTGGCGGCGGCTTTCCAGGGCGGCTATTTCATCTGCTAGTGGCTTTTGCTCCCCCAGAGCTGTGCCGTAGATGGTATGGACATTGTCGATGACATGCTGGGCATAGCCCCGTTCTGCTGAGGCAGTTTCCAGGTATTTGGCTACAGCATAGATGATTTCAAAGGGGTCAGTGCCCTCCTGAATCATTTCCAGCAGATCCATCTTGATGCTTTCCTGTACGCCGTGGGGCGTCTCTATCAGCTTCTTTGTGCTGCTGTCCTGTGCTTCCTTTGTATTTGCAGCTGTAACTGTGTCTGTACCTGTGCCAGTATTATTAGTGATATCTGTATCAGTATCTGCCATGGTCAAGCCTTCCTTTCTATCCGTTGCGTTGCATGAATACTGTATTTATCTAGCGTATATTATACCAGCAGTTGGATAAAGAGACAAACTATGCTATAATTATCAACATCGTAACTTTAATTATCCACAGAAAAATGTGGATTTGCACAGGCAGAGGCAGGAAAAATAAGGTTATGCACCTTTTTATCCACAATTACCTGCTGTCTGTGGATAAGTTATGCAGACAATTCACAAGGATAGCATATATTTTTGTGTGCACTGGAGGAATATCAATGGAAGAAAAGAAAGAATTGAGGCGCGGTCTGAAAAACAGGCATCTGCAGATGATGGCACTGGGCAGTGCTATCGGAACGGGGCTTTTTTATGGCTCCGCGTCTACTATCTCCCTGACGGGCCCGTCGGTAATGCTGGCGTACCTGATTGGCGGCGTGGTGATTTATTTTATTATGCGCATGCTGGGAGAGATGGCTGTGGATGAGCCCGTGTCCGGCTCCTTCAGCTACTATGCCACCAAGTACTGGGGGGAGTTTCCGGGCTTTTTGTCCGGCTGGAATTATTGGTACTGCTATATCATGGTAAGCATGGCTGAGCTGACGGCTGTGGGGATTTACGTGAATTACTGGCTGCCGGATGTGCCTCAGTGGCTGTCCGCCCTTATCTGCCTGGTGGTGATTACGGCAATCAATTTGTTCAATGTCAAGGCATACGGTGAGACGGAGTTCTGGATGGCGCTGATTAAGGTGGTTGCCATCCTGAGCATGATAATCTTTGGCGGCTTTCTGGTGTTTTCCAATCCGGCAGGCTTCCCTGACTGCATGAGCAATCTCTGGGCTCATGGGGGGTATTTGCCTAATGGCGTATGGGGATTGATGATGGCATGCGTTGTGGTGATGTTTTCCTTTGGCGGCATCGAGCTGCTGGGCATTACCGCAGGTGAGGCGGAAAATCCTGACAAATCCATTCCTCAGGCCATCAACCAGGTTATCTGGCGTATCCTGATTTTCTATGTGGGCACCATGTTTATTCTCATGTGCCTGTGGCCGTGGAATCAGGTGGGCATGGAGGCAAGCCCTTTTGTGCAGATTTTTGATAATGTGGGGATTCCGGCGGCGGCTCATATCCTCAATCTGGTAGTGCTGTCAGCGGCAATTTCTGTGTATAATTCCGCAATTTACAGCAATTCCCGTATGCTGTACGGACTGTCTGACAAGGGGGATGCTCCGGCACTTCTGCACAAGCTTTCCAAGCGGGGCGTGCCGATAGCCGGAACGTTGATTTCCTCCGGCATTACCTTTATTATTGTCATCATGAATTACCTGTTTCCGAGCCAGGTGTTTATGTATCTTTTTGCGGTGGTAATCATCTCAGCTGTTATCAACTGGGTTTCCATTACTGTTACCCATCTCAAGTTCCGGCAGTATTGCCAGCGGACAGGCCATGAGATACCGCATTTTCATTCCTGGCTGTATCCGTGGCTGAATTATTTCTGCCTGGCTTTTTTGGCAGGGGTAATTTTCATGATGTATCAGATTCCTGATATGCAGATGGCGGTCTGGGCGCTGCCTGTATGGCTGCTGGTTCTGTATATCAGTTACAGGCTGAAGAAAAGCAGAAATTGAGAAAATAAGAAGCTTTGAGAGAGGGACAAAAATGGCGGAAAAGAAATCTATTTACAATCGCATCAGGGAGGCGATGACGGCAGATGGCACTATGCCGGAGGGCTTTGTGCTGCGGGAAAGGCTGCAGGACGGGCGGCAGTTTGCGGATGGCGCCATCGATGGCACTATCAGGTACTATATGGGGCCTGCCAGCAATACGGATATCACCATGCTGGAGCAGGCATTGAAGCTGGCTTCTGATGGGCGTTTTGAGGATGGGGGCAATGCCCTGATTACCTACTTCGCCCAGGGGATTGTCATGCTGCCTGTTATGGACAAGGTGCAGGAATGGGCTTATGAGCACGCCGGGGAGCTGGCGCCGGACAGGCTGGGGCAGTTTGCCATGACCTTGCTCTTAAAGAGCCCCGATATTGAGTCGGTGAAGTTTGGGCTGACGCTGTTGGAGGTTCTTGACAGGGAGCCTGACCAGGAGCTGAGGGAAATTCTGCTGACACTGGCGGCCTGCGAGGAACTGACGCTTTTCTGCCTGTTTGCCTTGGGGGCTTATGAGGATGCCAATCAGATTTATTTTGAGCTGGCAAAGAAGCTGAAGGGCTGGGGCAGGATTCATGCGGTGAGCATGGTGAAGCCGGAAAACCAGGCGATGCGCGACTGGCTGCTGCTGGAGGGCTGGCAGAATGAAATCATGCCGGAGTATTCGGCGATTGCTGTCATCAAGCGGACGAAGCTGGCAGAATTGCTGCAATCTGCCGAGGGAGCGGCATGGACTGCTATTGCAGGAAAACTGATTGGTTATGCCTTGCAGGATGAGCCTGTGGCAGGCCTGTCAAAATACAAGCGCGCCGGAGAGCTTTTGCAGGCGTATTTGGAGCTGTATAGGGCTTCCGAGGAGGCTGGTGCAGAAAGTGCTGTGAATGATCTTGAGACGGTCAGGGCAATCGAGGTTTTTGCGGAGGGGCATGAGCTGGCCAATAAGTGGCAGCTGGTGGAGCTGTGCAATAAAATTTTAGCGTAATTTATAATTTGCCAAATAAAAATGCTGCGGCAGATATCTGCTTGTGGGCTTGCTGATTGCCAGCCAGCCTGATGACAGATTTATGCCCCAGCATTTTGTATTTTATTTGCAGTTATTTGGTATTTGGTGGGCAGCTATTTTGTCAGACTCCGAAAAGCAGTATCACGCCTCCGGCGGTGCTCATGGCCACAATGGAGAATTTGAGGACAGGGCGGGGAGCCAGGTGGGTAAGCTTGGCTCCTAGGTAGGCACCGATGAACTGCCCTGCCAGGGTTTGCAGGAAAATGCTGAAGTCCAGCTGCCCTTGCAGGAGATAGCCAAGGCCTCCTGCCACGGAAATGGGCAGGATGACCATCATGCAGGTGCCGATGGCCTGTATCAGCGGCACGCCGAAAATAATCAGCAGGGTAAGCTGGATAAAGGCGGCGGCACCGATGCCGAAGGCGCCGGAGATGAAGCCGTTGATTGTTCCAGCCAGCATGCCGTAGATGTACAGCTTTTTGCCTTCCAGCAGGTGGTCAGGAAAGTGAAAAAGGGAGTTCAGCCAGTCCGACTGATAGACCTTCAGGTAGAGCAGTACGGCAGAAAGCAGCATGATGTAGCTGGTCATGTAGCGTACCAGCTCCGCATCCAGCATCAGGGACACATTGGCACCGGCGAAGGAACCCAGCATGCCGCCTACGCCCAGCACAGCACCAGTCTTGACTACCACCTCTCCCTCCCGGAAGTGGCTGTAGGCACCTGACAGGGTGGTGAATATCATGGAAGCCAGTGCCACTGCCAGGGCGGCATGCATGGGAACATGAAAGCCCACCACCAGCAGGGCGATGGTCACTCCGGCACCGCCTGCCCCTACAAAGCCTATCAGCATGCCTAGAATCAGCATGGCAAGAAAAATCATCAGACATCTTCCTCCCTTTGATTAATTTTACTGTATGATGTCAGCCCTGCCATTATATCACATTTTGTCAGCAAGGTGAATGTTATATGTTATTTGCACAGAAATAATGCTTTTGTTCTTGACATGCAGTTGGAATGGTCGTATAATGGGAAATGCGCTGGTATAGCACAGTCGGTAGTGCATCGGATTCGTAACCCGAAGGTCGCCAGTTCGATTCTGGCTACCAGCTCCATAAAAAAATGTACCCCTGCCTTTGGAGGCAGGGGATTTTTTTATGTAATTTATCAGCGGTTCATGTTGGCAAGCAGGGTTTCCTTCAGGCGGTTTTCAATCTGCAAAAGCTCCTGCTCGGCAGACTGGCGTGCCTGACGCCCTTCCTGCTGGATTTTGAGGGTTTCCTCAATGGTGGTTACCAGGTCGTCATTGACTTTCCTCACGGTCTCAATATCCACGATGCTGCGGTTGTTTTCCTTGGCGGTTTCGATGGAATTGATTTTCAGCATTTCGGCATTGCGCTTCAAGAGCTCGTTGGTGGTGTCGGAGATGGCCTGCTGCATTTTCAGCACATTCTGCTGACGGGTAAGCCCCAGGGCGATGACAATCTGATTTTTCCAGAGAGGAATGGCGTTGTAGATAGCACTCTGCACCCTTTCCACCAGAATCTTGTCGTTGTTCTGGATGAGCCTCAGCTGCGGGGCGGTCTGGATGGCGATGGTCTTGCTGATTTTCAGGTCGTGTACCTTCTTTTCAAAGCGATCCACGTTGCTCTCGAAGTCGCTGACTACCTGGCCTGCCATAGGATCGGCAGAAGCGGCGGCATCGGCCCTGAGCTTTGGCAGCACGGTGCTGCGCATTTCCTGCAGCTTTTCCTCACCGGCGCGGATGTAGAGCTCAAGATGCTTGAAGTATTCCAGGTTTTTCTGATAGAGGGCGTCAAAGAGCATGATGTCCTTCATCATAGTGGTCTTGGATTTCTCCAGCTCGGACTGTATCTTTTCTACCTTGGTGGAAAGCTTCTCGTAGGAGGCAAGCATGGTCTCCCCCTTGCTGACCAGGGAGCCGATGAGGGGGAGCTTCTTTACGAAGCTGTCAGATTCCTTGCGGTTGAATTCGTTGATTTTGCCGGACAGGTCAGTGAGCAGGGCGCCTACCTCGCCACTGTCCTTGGTGCGTACCTGTGACAGCAGGCTGTCGGAAAAATCCGCCATGTTCTTCTGGGCGCCGGAGCCGAACTGCAGGGCATAGCCGGAGTTCATCAGGTCGATTTTTGATTTTATTTCCTCTACCTGCTTGCGCTCGGCAGGTGTCAGGGTTTCTGTCTGCTGCGTTACCTGCATTATCTCCTGCTGCTGGTCAATGACGGCTACAGGAGCTGCGGCTGCGGTGTTTTCCTGTGCTTTTGCTTTCAGCAAATCTTCAAGATTGATTTCTGCCATATTATTCATCCTTTCCTGTTGGTGTTGCTTATTTTGCCCGGCCTTGCCGGACGGCATTAGACATTTTTAGGTATTTTTATTGGGAAAAAGTTTTTGCAAAATTTTTTTCAGAGGCTTTTTGGCAATGCTTATGCCGATGGCGGCAAAAATTGCAGCCCAGACGAAATGCCCGTGCAACAGCTTTTCAGCCGCATGCTGGAATAACCAGCCGCCGATGGCGAGGGTGATGAGGTCACCTGGCTTGAAGGAGGACAGGGCAGGCTTATTTTTGGAAGCGTCCCCTTGGGCGGCAGTGTCCCTTCTGCCTGCCTTTACAGGGATAGTCACCGGCTGGTTCGCCGATGTCGAAGGGACGGTCGATGCTGAAGGGATTGTTTTCCAGCGTGATGTCCGGGAGCTCCCTGGCAGGGGAAGACGATGCCTGCATACCGTCTGCATCAGGTGTGCGGTATGCTGTAGATGCAGTATTTGTTGAAGCAGCTGATGTTTCGTGTGATTTAGGCATCCCGGATGTATTCTGAATGCCGGCATCCGACATAATCTGCTCGGCTACCTTCAGCTCGGACTCTACCTCCAGCATTTTGTCTGTCAGCATGCGGCTGAACTGCGCCTCGTAGGCCTCATCGAAGGACTCAAGGGTGCGCTTGGTCTTGATCTTGATGGCATTGACATCCGGCGTGCCAAGTCCCATCTGCTCAAATTCCAGAAACTGATTTGACAGGGACAGGGCCCTGTCCTGATAGTAGTTGATAAACTGGTCTGCGATGGAAATTTTGTCGGGATGCTCTTTCATGTAGTTAATCATCCGCAGGGCAATGCCCTGCATTTTTTTCAGCTGCTCTGCCAGCTCCTGGTCCTGCAGCTGGCGGATGATGCCGTTCAGGGCGTTGAAGTCGCTGACTGCCTTCTGGTAGCTGTCCTGGGCAAAATCCGTGACAGGCTGTGCCGTACCGCTTTCCAGGGAGGTGTTTTTGATGTTCTGCAGCTGCTTTTTTTCAGCCTGCTTTTCCTTGTAGCCGGGATACCAGAAGCTGCGGGTGCCGATGGCTGTCATGGCGAAGCCCAGCAAAAGGACGATGCCGCCGCCTATCAGCTCACCGGAGAGGAAACCTCCCAGGCTCAGCAGCATGGTGAAGGCGCCAGTGATGGTCAGGGCGGCATGTGCCACGACGGATAGTATTTTCTTGCATAAGTTTTGTAAAAAATCCATAATAATACGCTCCATTTGATTATATTGGTGGTCTGCATTAATATGCCCTCGGCAGTTCATGCAGAATTTTTGAAAGAAATTTGTTCTATCGTCTATTTTAATATTAAATGTGCAAATAGGCAATATTTTAATTTGTCAGATAATGGAAGGAGTTTGTTTTTTGTATGGAAGATGCCTGTTGTATTGACAATTTAATACTTTGGTAATATAGTAATAACGATAATTGTTTTCAAAAAAAGACCATATTGATTTAATAGTTACAGTATAATGAGGTTGTTATGAAGAAGGAAAAATTCATGATTAGCGGCATGACCTGTTCCGCCTGCTCTGCCAGGGTACAGAAGGCGGTGGACGGGCTGCCGGGGTGTAAAAATGCCGTAGTCAACCTTCTGACCGGCAGCATGCAGATAGAATATGATGAAGGGATGTTGAATGCCCGGGAGATCGTGGCAGCGGTGGAAAAGGCAGGCTACGGTGCTGACCTGGCAGGAACTGGCAGGGGGCATGGCGGCAGCGGCGGAGCTGCTGCGGAACCTGGCATGGGAAATAATACGGGAAACAGCCTGGTGGATGCCCTGGGCAGGGAGGCGGCCGGGCTGAAAAGGCGCCTTGCCTGGTCGGCGGTTTTTCTGGTGCCGCTGATGTACGTAGCCATGCATCACATGCTGGCGGAGTGGTTCGGCATCGTGCCCTGGGATGGCTTCCAGGCGGTTTTTCATGGCAGGGAGAACGCTGTGACCTGGGCATTTGCCCAGTTTCTTTTGGCATTGCCGATTTTGCTTTTGAACCGCAGGTATTTTGTCAACGGCTTTCGTAATCTTTTTAGGGGCTCCCCCAATATGGACAGCCTGGTGGGCATAGGTGCTGCTGCCTCAGCGTTTTTTGGCGTGTTTGCTATTTTCCGCATGAGCTGGGGCATGGGGCACGGTGACTGGGCACTGGTGGAGGCCTATAGCGAGAGCCTGTATTTTGAGTCGGCGGGCATGATTGTGACGCTGATCACCGTGGGCAAGTATCTGGAAGCCCGGGCCAAGAGCAGCACAGGGGAAGCCCTGCAAAGGCTGATGGGGCTGGTGCCCAGGACTGCCGTCGTGCTGCGTGGCGGCAGCGAGGTGGAGGTTGCCGCTGATGAGCTGGTGCCGGGGGATGAGGTGATTGTCAGGCCGGGGGGCAGCATTGCCGCTGACGGCATCATGCTGGAGGGCAGTGCCAGCCTGGATGAGTCGGCGATTACCGGTGAGTCTTTGCCTGTGCAGAAAAAGCCAGGAGACAGGGTGATTTCTGCCTCTATCAATCTGGACGGCTATCTTCGCTTCCGGGCGGAAAAGGTGGGGGCGGATTCTGCCATCAGCCAGATTGTACGCCTGGTGGAGGAGGCCGGTGCCACCAAGGCGCCTATTGCCAAGCTGGCAGACAGGATTTCCGGCGTTTTTGTGCCGATTGTCATCGGGATTGCCCTTGTGACCGGCATTGCCTGGCTTCTTTTGGGGTACGGAGCTGAGTTCGCCTTTTCGGCGGCGATTTCCGTGCTGGTTATTTCCTGCCCTTGTGCGCTGGGACTGGCCACGCCGGTAGCGATTATGACGGGCACCGGCAAGGGGGCTGAACGGGGCATTTTGATTAAGTCAGGAGAAATCCTGGAGCGTGCCAGGGGGATTGACACCGTAATGCTGGACAAGACCGGCACTATAACGGAGGGCAGTCCCAGGGTGACTGATGTGCTGTGCCTGGGGGCTGATTTTCAGGAGCTTTTGCAGAAGGCTGCTTCTGTGGAGCAGGCCAGCCAGCATCCACTGGGGCAGGCGATAGTTTCTTTTGCCGGGGAAAAGGAAATCGAGCTGCTGCCCTTTGAGGATTTTGCCAATGAGCCGGGCATGGGGATTTCCGGCCTGCTGGCAGATGAGCGTGTTTTTGTGGGCAACAGTGAGTACATGGAGAGCCGCGGCTTTGATGTGTCCGATTACAGGTGCTTCCTGGATGAGCTCTCCAATGAGGGCAAGACTGTGATGCTGGTGGCAGGCGGAGACCGCCTGCTGGGGCTTTTTGCCGTGGCTGACAGGGAGAAGGCTTCCAGCCGTCAGGCAGTGGAGCTTTTGAAGAATTCCGGCATAGATGTCATGATGATTACTGGCGACAACCAGCTGACGGCAGAGGCAGTAGCCAGGCGCGCAGGCATAAGCAGCGTATTTGCCGGTATCCTTCCCCAGGAAAAGGAGAGGCTTGTCCGGGAGCAGCAGGCTGCAGGACGCGTGGTAGCCATGGCAGGTGACGGCATCAATGATGCCCCGGCACTGGTGCGTGCTGATGTGGGGATTGCTGTTGGGGCAGGTACGGATGTGGCTATGGAAAGTGCTGATGTGGTGCTAGTGGGCAGCGATTTGCGGCAGATTGCCGATATGATTGCCCTGAGCCGGGCGGTGATACGGAATATCAAGGAAAATCTGTTTTGGGCGTTTTTCTACAATGTTATAGGTATTCCGCTGGCAGCAGGCGTGTTTTATCCTGCTTTCGGGCTGAAGCTGTCCCCGATGATAGGGGCGGCAGCTATGAGCATGAGCAGCCTCTGCGTAGTGCTGAATGCCCTTCGGCTGAAAGGCTTCCGGTTTTCTGAAAGGAATGCTTTGGCAGGGGAGGGGCATGAGCAGGCAACCGCTGTGCAGGCTGCTGATGGAGGAGAGCTGCATAGCGAGGCCCTAAATGAGGTGAAAATTGTTTCTTTGGCTGCCGGCAGGGCAGATAAGGATAAATTTGCTTATGAAGATGAATATAAGAAGGAGGAGTTCAAAGTGAAAGCTGAGTTAAAAATCGAAGGCATGATGTGCCAGCATTGCCAGAAGCACGTGCATGATGCACTGAGCAAAATGGCAGGTGTAGTTTCGGTGGAGGTTGATTTGGAGAAGAAGACTGCTACGGTGGAGTCTGACAGGGAGATTCCTGTGGATGATTTCAGGGCAGTAATTGCTGAGGCAGGTTATGAATTGGTGTGACGGCCTGCTTTAGGCTGCATTTTGGGCTGTAGAGGAAGGGGCTGCTGTAGTGTGATACAGCGGCTCTTTCACTTTTTTTACACTTTTTTAAAAAAATTATAAAAAAGTGTTGACATGGATAGATGAAAGTAGTATTATATTCCTTGTCAGTCACGCAGGGCGCGGCTGAGACAAAAAAGAAGATGCGGAAATAGCTCAGTTGGTAGAGCATCACCTTGCCAAGGTGGGGGTCGCGAGTTCGAGTCTCGTTTTCCGCTCCATATCATGCGGAAATAGCTCAGTTGGTAGAGCATCACCTTGCCAAGGTGGGGGTCGCGAGTTCGAGTCTCGTTTTCCGCTCCATACTATGTTTGCGAGTCTCGCATTGCTTGTGCCGTGCGAGATTTTCTATCAAAAGTCATGGGCCTATAGCTCAGTTGGTTAGAGCAACCGGCTCATAACCGGTCGGTCCCAGGTTCAAGTCCTGGTGGGCCCACCATTTCTTGGTAGCAAACTGAATAACCACACTTAACATGACTCAGTAGCTCAGCTGGATTAGAGTATTTGACTACGAATCAAAGGGTCGGGGGTTCGAGTCCCTCCTGGGTCACCATTTTTGTGGGTAGGTGCCCGAGTGGTTAAAGGGAACGGACTGTAAATCCGTCGCCGTAGGCTACGATGGTTCGAATCCATCCCTGCCCACCATTTTTCTTGCCTTGAAGCTGTTGAAAAAAACTTTTTAAAAATATTTTAAAAAGTGCTTGACAAAAGGTTAGAAAAAAGGTATTATAAACAAGCTGACTCACGAAAGCACATAGACAAAAGTCCTAAGTGCTAAGTAGTGAGAAGGCAGTGTTCCTTGAAAACTAAACAATGCAATAGGAAATCATGCACACATGATTTCAAGCCAGATGTTGGAGCAGTATCCAAGAAACGA
>JBJDWY010000075.1:0-13008 GCA_051866255.1 Anaerovibrio sp.
ATCACCGACATAGGGCAGAATTGTACCCACAGGCAAGGTATTACTTCCTTGCGAAGATAATGGTAGTTCGACAGTATATCTTGGCAGTGTATCACCGACTTTATAAACGTTTACAGTTGCAATTCGTTGCTTAGCATCGTCACTTCCAGCTATCGTAGACTCTGCTCCAATTGTTACTTCGTCCTGCCAATCATCTGAAGATATACCTTCTATTTTCTTGCGACCATGCGCACCAGAAGCATCTAATTCATCATAGTTTATGTTTTTCAATTTATCCAGTGCGATTTCTGCATATTGCTGTGCTTGTAGTGCAGTCCGGCTGGAGGAAATCATTTTAAACTGGCCACTGAATGTGATGAACATTGATTGAGCAATCATAATCCAAACAATAGCAGCAACCATAACTGATGCTAAAATTGAACCACTGCGCTTATATTTTTTGTTTCTGTTGCTTATAGCCATGATGTATCCTTCCTTTTTCTTTCATGTGTAGCATGATAACTTTTTTATGCTTTCTTACAATTTACATCATATCGCAAAAGTAATGAAAAATATTACAGATTTGTCGCATTTTCAAATTTTTATTATCTTCGCAAGGAAGTAACTACCCTTCAACTAAAATCCCCCTGAGTTATCATCACAACACAATGACAACTCAGGGGGATTTACACTTACAATATCATCCTCGGTAAAGAACATTTAATCTGTCCGATTTAAACAGAACAAACATGTTAATAATATGCATACAAATCATCATCAGTGCCAGCCTGACGATCAGTGCCAGGTGAAGCAATATACCTGTTTCCATTTGCATCTGTACCAAACACGAAATCACTGCCAAATGCATCCTTGTACACGCCACCCTTAAATCTTCCACTATCAGCATTTAACAAATCTGTTACAGCTGCACCAGTGATACTGTCAGCAGCAGACACGCCATCAATTAAATCCTGCATACTTGACGGTCCCTCCCCATCCCTGCGATGTGCTGCATAGCTGGAAGCAGCAGTCTGAATATTTGACATTTCCAGATACTGGGAGCCTAATCTTCCTAAATCCAAAAATTTGTTCCAATTCAGTACTACTACAGCCATAATGACAATAATAAACAGCACATACATCATTGTCTCACCGGATAGTGCTAACCCAGCTACCTTGAACTTACTTTTCTTTCCTTGTCCTGCTTTCATAGCAGGCATATTCATTGTTAATGTCATAAAAATATTCCTCCTTAAGAACTTGAAAAAAATTATTCGCTATAGCCAATATCATCACCGCAAATACCGCTGTCGATACTGCTGGATGACTGGCCATCCTGACCAACACTAAATACAACAAAACCCTTATTTTCATTGCTAATATACTGATATGAAATTCCAAAAGGATCATTTGGTACTTCACGGATCCAAGGACCATATTGCCCTTGAGTTTTAGTTAAATCGTCAAGCTTTCCCGGATATGTCCCTACTTCCATACGATACTGACTGATATAACCACCAAGTGCAGCCGTATCAGCAGCTGCTGTGCTCCTTTTTCCTGCATTAATATAGGTACTTCCTGCCACAATTACAACTGTTGACAGTATCACAACAAGCAAAACAGCACCAACTGCCTGCATAAGAATAAATCCATTCGTCTTATACAGTTTCTGTTTCATCAAATACCTCCGCTTGTTATCTGCCCCATCATGTTAAATAACGGTGACAACACAGAAAACATAATCAGCCCAAGAACAACGAAAATAGGTGTCAGCAGTATATTGGAAAGTTTTGTATTGAACATCTGTGACTCAACTATTAGCTGCTTTTTGTAAAATGCTGAACGCTTGAACATCATCTCGCCCATGTCACTTTTTTCACCAGCTTCCAAAAACATAAAGATTGATTCATCTAAAACCTTCTCCACATCCATTTTTTGCAGCACCTGAGTAAAGCTATCACCCGTTCTCCTAATTTCTTTCAACGTCCTGCCAATTAAATTGTCTATCAGTATATTGTCAGAACCGGAGGCGGTAAATTCCAGTGCACGGATAGTATCCAGTCCAGCGTTTTTGCACAACGCCAAAACTAGGCAAAACCGATATTGCAGTGAATAAAACACCAACGGCTTATATACAGGAATTTTAAGTTGCAACCTGGCCCAGGTCTCTGGATTTGCCCTGAAAAAGCAAATCAGTGCAAATACCGCAGCTGCTATTCCTGGCAGAACAATAAACCAATAGTTTTCTGCAAAAATCCCAACATCTATCATCAACTTTGTGTGAAAAGGTATCTGCATATTGAGACTGCCCATAAATCTTCCCATGGATGGCAACACGACAAAAATCACAATGCCTACAGTGATTGCCAGCAGTATAAGCAGAAATACAGCCTGTCCCATCTGGGAGCCGATATTGCGCCGCAAATCAACTTCCTGCTCCAGGGAGCGCACGATTTCCTTATATACTTCCTCAGCCTGGCCGGTCCCTTCGCTTACCTTCATCATCTCCACAATATAGCTGGGAAACAGCTTGGGGTGCTTGGCAAAAGCGTCCGGCAGCCTGATACCTGTCTCCAAGTCATGCTGCACCGAATCCAGGACCTGCTTCACATAGGGCCGGCTATTTTTTGCATATAGCTTCAATGCATCCAGCACATTCAAGCCAGCCATAGTATTCTGCTCGATGATGATAAATATCTGATACAAATCATTCAAATTTTTCTTGGAAATCATTTTTTACTCACCTCCTCCCTGCCTACTGCCTGGATTAAATCACTTAGAGCAATTCTGCCGCTCACCGCCATGTCCAGCCCCTTTTCCCACATTGAGCGGAAGCCATTATGCAAAAGCACCTCTTTTATGGTCTTGAAATTATTATTCCGCAGCAAGATATCCCGTATCTCGGTATTGAGAATAACGTACTCCACCACTGCCGTTCGTCCTGAAAGTCCGTTATTGCAGTATTGACAGTTTGCTGCCGTCAGGCGGTCCGCCTTTTCAAATAATTTATCCTCACATCTAGCTATCTCGTCAGGTGTCAGCAGTTTTCTTTCCTCTTTTGTCAGGATATGCTTCTGCCTGCAATGCGGACAGAGCGTTGCCACCAGCCTCTGAGCCATTATGATTTTTGTTTCCAGGAGCAGGGTTGTCCGGGAGATATCCAAATCCAAAAGGCGCAGGATAGTTCCGATGCAGTCACCGGCATGAACTGTGGAAAATACCAGATGCCCGGTATTGGATGCCTGGGTTGCCACAGTAGCATCCGTAGCATTTCGAATCTCATTGAACAAAATAATGTCAGGATCAGAACGCAGCACGGCTTCCAATATCTTTTCCCCAGACAAGTTATTGCCTTCATTATCAGCTTTATGTATCTGAATCTGGGTAAATTCATCTTCATAAATCTCAATCGGCTCCGCTATTTCAATCACATTCAGGGGCTCCTGCCTGGTGTCCAGAACATAATGTATAGCGGCATGGAGGCTTGTTGTCTTGCCGCTGCCTGTCGGACCGGATATGATACACAGGCCCGTAGGATTTCTGTACAGCACCTGCTTTATGTCATTCAGGTCCGCCTCCGTATAGCCAATGTCATCCAACGTCCTTTTACTGATATTGCCGCTTCTGCCAGCCTGGGGTTGCAAACGCAGGACGATGGTCTCCAGCCTGTCCACACCATTCCCCTCCGGCAATGTTTCCAGACGGATGAATATATCCTGACCGCCATGAGTCATATAAAATGAACCTTCATTAGGCATATTAGTCCTGGTCATATCCGCAGACTGAGATGTATCCATCTGCTTAATCAGGCTTGCCACATTGGTCATCTGGCTTTCAGTAAATTCATGATTGGCAGTCATATCATAAGCATGTCCATTAATCCTGAACACTACCCGATAGCCACGGAATTGCGGCAGGAGATGTATATCAGATGCCCTGCGCCTGGCAGCATCCTGCAACATTGTATTGATCGCCCCTTTTAGGGGAGTCATATCAGTTTCTATATTCTGCAGATGCTGGCTGCCACTTCGTTTAAAGCTGGCAATATTATAGTATTTCAGAGCCCCCAGCTTCAGGCTCTCCTCGGACGTATACAGCAGCTTGACTTTTCTTCCCAGCAAACCTTCCAGCTTGTTTTTCATCTTAAAGGTCTGCTCCGTATCAGTAGCCAGCACCAGCCTGTTTCCCTCTAGCCCCACAGGAATGATATGATACTGAAGCACCATATCTTGTGACAGAAGGTTCACCACATCATCAGAAATTTCCAGCCTTGATAAATCATCAACCGCATACTGCCCGCTTTGCTTCAGCTGCTCAGTGAAGTGATTTCTATACAGTTCGCTATAATCCGCCATCAGTCTCCCACCTGCCTCAAAATTTCTTTTGGATCAATATCATCCGTCACAATATATGGAGTTATCATGATATATACCTCCGAATACTCCTTCGTCTGGCTATGGAATTTGAATAATTCACCCAGGATCGGCAAATTCATCAGACCTGGAATCCCACTGAGATTATCCAGATCCTTTACACTCATCAAACCGCCTATAACGAAGGACTGGCCACTCTTGAGATGCGCGGAAGTAGTAGCCTTGCGCGTGGAAATCTGCGGTGCCGTGGTTTCACCTTTGCTGATCCAGGAAGTAATATTGCTTATCTCGGCAGCAATTTTCATGCTTATTGTCCCTGTAACCTCGTCAATAGCCGGAGTAATAGTCAAATTGGTGCCAATATCCTTGTACTCAGCTGTCACAGATGTGGAGCTGGAGGTGGTAGTGCTGGAAAGTATCGGCACCTGATCACCAAAATTCACAACCCCTTCCTGGCCATTCATGACCATAATCATCGGCCTGGAAACCACCTTGCCTTTGGACAATGACTTGCTTGCAGTAGCATTGGCAGAAAAAGTCAGCTTTTCCAGCCAATTTCCTTTAAATGATGAACTGTCAGTAATGCCGGAAGTTGTACCAGTATGTGAATATGTCGGCAGTGAATACTGCATCCCCAAATCCAGCTTATCACCATGATTTATCTCAATCAGCTGAGCCAGCACCAGGCACTGGCTCACTGGCTTGTCTATTGCACTCATGTGCCTGACAGCGGCAGCCACCTGATAGGGTGTCCCGGTCACAGAAACTGAACGTGTTTCCGAATTTGCAAATATGTTGCTCTCATCCAGCCCCAGAGACTTCAGCTCATTTGTCACTTTTTCCATATCTGACAAATGATGAACAGGAATAATCCTGGATTGCAGCATAGTATCCGAGGTGCTTACCAGTATGGCGTTATCATCCACCATCCAGTTGAAATTAAAGGCATTGCTCAGATACTGCATGGCTTTTTCGCAGGTCACATTGTGCAGCGACATATAGACCTTGCCATTCAAGGTGCCATTGACAACCACATCCCTGCTGGCCACTTTTGCCACGGCGTAAAGACTCTGGGCAATAGGCGTTCCCTGCCAATCAAAATTATATCTCCCTTCATTTCGAAAATTGTGCTGCTCATTATATGGCTGAGGCAGCTGTATTTTTTCCCGGCTTTTTTCTTTTTGCTCACCAGCCTGAACTGCTTTCTCAGTCCCGGCAGCATTTTCATCAGAAGAAGCTGATGATTTCTGCTCCGGCTCCCTGACACTGGCATTTTTCTGATTGTATTCCGCCAAAATCCGCTTTATCTTCTCAGTGAACAGATTCGGATTATATATTCCCTCCTGCTTCACAGAAGCCTCCTGCTTTTGTACTGCCGCATATGCAGTATCTGAACCAGCTATAGCGGTTACGCTCAATATGGATATACCAAGCAGTACGGCTGCAATATTATGGTGTAATTTTGTATCTTTCAATCTTATCTCCTCCTGTCCTACTCATACCTTACTTTGGTGCCATTATCAAAGGTAATGCCATCTCCGCCAATATAGGCAATCCGGTTATCTCTATAAACATCACCTTCTGACACCACCCTGCCATCACTCATAATCGCTATATTAGAGCCATTATCCCCCATAGCTATCCCCTGCACTGCAATTCGATCTGATGATGCCGGAGGCTGATTAGATGATGGATTGCTGACCTGGGGAATCCCTGCCTGCATAGGATGATTAGGAATAGCTGGCAAAGGAATATTGGTACTTCGCGGCATAGCAGGGACAGTACCCGGATTGTGTGCAGCAGCCATATCAGCAATATTATCTTTTGAAACATCAAATTCTTTAATTTCTATAAATGGATTAACAGTAAAAATATCCCCTGCTACTGACAATGAGCTGTTACTCTCACTTCCCTTCACTGCTACCGGCTCCCCTGATACAGTTTGCTCAGCATGAACGCTGTTATTGTTATGCTCAACACCATTGCCAGTAGCTGAATATGGCACCTTTTCAGAAGACGAAATCGCATTATACACGGAAAATAAGAGTAAAACTATCGCCAGGCTACCTAGAATAACCATCTTTTTTTTATTTTTCACCTGAAAATCAATTTCTATATTCGGCATCTGCTGTCACCTCATTTCGTGTATATTTTGTACGTCAGCTTGGCAGATATACTGCCATCCTTGCTTTGCAGTACAATATGCTTCAGCCCCACAAGAGCATCACTTTCCTGCAGGCTCTTGACACTTTTCATGACTGGTTCATATTGGCCGGAAAACTCCACTGAAAACACCCTGCCATCAGTTTCCTGCTGCTTTAATTCCTTGATGGTATTGATATTCACACCTAGTGCCTGTAGCCGGAAAATCACATCCGTTTGTACCATGTCAACCTGATCAGCTTTTACCGGGCGCATGTCTTCACTATTCAGCTTATTATTTTTTTCATGCCATTCACTAATAAAAGACTGCATAGTTTCAATCTGCCTTTCTGTTTCACGCTTCTCATAGTAAGAAGATATTACTCTGGTTGTCAGCATGGATGTAACAAAGATAAAGATACTCAGCAGGGCAACGTATATCCCCAGCCTGATCTTATTGGAAAAACGAGGTTCATTCGTCCGTGGCTCCACATATGCTTCCTGCAAGTTATCACTATTCCGCTCCTTGCTAGCTTTGAACCTGGCACTCAATATGCCGATAACTTCACTGACTTTCTCCCGGATTATCACTTGGCATCCCCCTTTCTTCCCAAGATCAGATTGGCCACCTTGGCACCACTGGCATTATCAGTTGTCATCTGAGGGATTGCCACTGAATTGAACATGCCGAGCCCTGATAAATCATTGATATAAGCCTGAAACTTTAACGGCTCCGCTGCCAGCATCTTAATCTTCACCCATTCTGCCGCGTTAGGCTTTGTATCGTTGCCTGCCTCAAAAGATACATAGCCTATTTCTGGCGGCTTAACGCTCATTACAGCACTATATGCCTCCAAAATCTGCTGATCCTCTTTTTGTTCTACACCTATGATTGACAATTCCCTTTCTATATTTGCAATACTTTCCTGGCCGCTTGCATAATCTTCCTGCAGACCCTCCGGTATCTGAGTGGCTGAAAACAGCAGGATAACCGCCAGCTCTGCAAAGGAGATTATCCCCATCAGTATCATGGCGATACGGCTAAAGCTGAAAAAACGCTCCAGCCGATAAAACTTCTTGGACTTATTTTGAACCTCCTCTGGCAGCACATTACCTGGAAAAACCTGCACATAACTCTCAATACATTCCTCAAGCGCATCAGCCCCGAAATCAACCCACTGAAGCAATGTTCCCATGGCGCAATACCAGCCATATTCATTGTCACCAGGCAATTTTCCTGAAATGAGCCTGTCATTAACTGCTATTTTCTGAGCAGCTCTCTGATGAATGATTTCATACTTCTCCGCCAGGGAACTCCCAATCACAACATAAGGAAGATCCTGATTCAGATATTCAAAAGTTTTTTCTGCCGAAAGTTCAAATGCACTCATCGCTTCCCTTATTGCCATATCCGCTTCTTCAGCAGTTAGCAAGGACAATTCATGAGCAGACATATCATCATTGTCCATCTTAAAAATGCCACCATTGTGGCTAAAACCTACCAACGTAGCTTTGGAATCAAATGAAAACAGTATCAGCTGCTCCTGATTGTACTCACACCTTGACCGCAAAAAAGCCACACTGGCTGCTTCTATTGATACCAAATGCACCTTTGCCTGATCTGCTGCCTCGGCAAGAATATCTACAATCTGCCTCTCTATCACCGACACGGTTTCCATGGGCTTTTGCGGTTCCGGAGATGTGATAATCGGCACACTGTAATAATAATTGTTTATACTCTGCTGCAACCTCTGTGCCACAGTATCCCTGGTCTGGTCATGACTGCTGCTGTAAAAGCAATCAAGCAGGGAAAACACATAATCCGGCAGAACTAGAAATATCTCATCGTTTTCCCGGCCCGTAACAGATTGAACATCCAGAAAGAAGTATCTCCATGCCTCAACAGCTGAACTTGCATCCATATCCAAAGCCTTGAGATAATTCTGCTTAATCACCTTATAATCTGTCACATGAAGCCTTTTCTTCTTTTTTTCGCCAACAATAACCTGGGCATAATCAGGGCGTAAAAATACTCCTATCAAGTTTTTTACCCCCTATCTATCAGCCAGCTGTCCAGCATACTGTCCTGCAGGACTGTCAGCACCCTGCCATGGGCATTCCTTGCTGAAAAATTGCCCGGCTGTACCAGCTGCCTGAAATCGCAGAGCTGAGATATGCCGGTGCTGTCCAGCAATGTGGTATGCTGGAAATCCACCAGCAGCTTCGTGCAGCCATTCTGTCTTGCCGTGTTAAATTCAGCCTTGATAGCCTTTACACGGGTGGTGATATAATTCCCATTAACGGCCAATACAGCGGTATCTCCCTTTATAGTGATAAATTGCATATATAACATCCTTCCTTTAGATATTTTTATTTATTGTCATGATAAATCTTAATAAATATAGCTGATATATCATCATGCTTGGCAAACGCCATCGGCTCATCCGCGCTTTCCGACTTCTCTCGCAAGAGGTCATTCAAGCCATCTGTGATGAAGGTTATTTCCTCCACACTGCTTAAATCCAGGCATTCTTCATGCCAGGACACATCTCTGTCATAGCCAATCATATAAGAGCGGCAGCTTATGTTTTCGCGCCTGGAATGGTCTTTATGCTTAACCAGTAGTGACGGTATGCCTGCTGAGCAATAGATGAGTTTTTGAGCATGAATATCCATAAAAAAGCATAATGTCGGTATCAGGGTTGCAGAAACGAAGTTGTTTAAAACTTCCCTATTAACCGCCTTTATAACCTCATCCAGGGTTTCATATACCCCTGCCTGATATTGCCACATATATGTTTTGAGAATATATAATGTATTCATTGCCTGCCCATAGCTAAGTAAATCATGTCCAACACAATCAAAAATAAAGCCATACAAGCCATCTTTGTTGTCACTATGAACATCCGCATCTGATTTTAACAATGTATAATGCAGCCCATCACCCGACAAATGGTAATACGGACTCAACAGCCTATTGACCGAAAAAGTTCCACCAGTATCCTCCCGTGAACAGGCCGGAACCAGGCAATCATATTGCTGAACAATAGCATTTTCCATACCATCATCCAGCTTCTCTCCACCCTGAATTTGCTGAAAATCATGCTTTAGCTGAGCTATAAACAATTCATAGGGAATACCATAGGGCAGATACCTGTCCGCCTTGGCGTTTTCCAGCAGCCCTTCCAAACCTGTGAGATACACCAAAGCCTGATTTTCTTTATTATCCTTAATGGCAGAAGCTACAGTCATGCCATTAAAATCCGGCAAATCTATATCCACTATCACTATGGCAGGCCGGAGCTGCTGACATTTGAGCAGTGCTTCAAGACCATCAGCCGCACCATGCAGGCTGGCTGCATTATCCAGGCTGTAATCAATCTGCTGGAGCAATTTTTCAGGGTTCCTATGCACCACAAGAATAACAGGTTTTTTCATCAATAAATCACCCCGTTCTCACTTAGGAAAAGCCTCTCTGATAGCACACCGATATTCTGTGTTATCAGCTTTTTCGGCAATGGATAACTCACGCACATCGTCACAGTCTTATCCTTCACATCAATGTACAGATATTCACAGGCCTCCAGCATCAGCCAGATGCCTCTGCCGGACAGCCTTGTTCCCTTGAACTCACCAAAGGTCTTGCGCTGCCACTTCTTATCTTTTCCCAATGCCTTGATTTCATCGCAAAAACGTTTTACATCAAACTCCCTGGTTTCTGAACTGACTGATACCTTGATATCCATGTTCCTGATGCTCATTTTGATGTCCACAGCAGCCTCAGTCAGTCCTGCCAGGGAATACTGAGCTGCATTATTGACCGCTTCCATAATGGCAATCTGGAAATGCCCCTCTGGATCTGCCAACGTTTCATTGCAAATCACATCCAGCTCCGGCAATACACGCTCTATAAAGTCATCATAGCCGTGGATATGAAAATCTATATTTTTTACTAACGCCATATTTCCTCCTATCCAGCATCTACCAAAAAATGTCCAACTTGTTATTGCAATTTAGGAAAAATATCCAGAATATCTTCTGTTATGAACGGTATGACCTTAGCCTGGATATTCTCCATTGGTACAGGTCCGGTATATCTGCCATCAAAACTCCTAGGATTGTCCCCTACAGGCAGGAATTGATTGCCTGATATGATGTATGTACCTTCCTCATGAGGTATAATCTGTCCCAGGGCATCCTCCTCACTGATATGCCCATGATATTGGTGATTTATATAAAATCCTCTTTCACGGCTGACCTCGTACATATCACCATCCAAACCACCTATATGCTTCACAAACAATATGTCAGGATTGGTAATCCATCCTTTGCTCATAGCGATTGCTACACATTCTGCTGGCGGCTTATACACTACATAATCCTGCCTGTCCAGGCTTAACCTGGGAACTTTTAGATAAATCCCACGCGGTATGGACGGAGATGAATTGGTATAAAACATCTCATGCCCCGTCTGACTATCCTTATTCTTTTCCACTGGCATTCTGCCAATAACAAAAAGAAACGTCAAAAATATCAACAGGCAAATCAAATACAATCTGTTTTTCCTTCTGAGCTTTTTATCTGCATCACTTGTCATAAATATATCCTCATACAAACGCATCCACCGAAGTTGTAGCTATAAAATCTGCTGAATAACACTTTAGCAGAAAATTTGTAAAAAATATTACAGATTTGTCGCATTTTTTGACAATGAAAAAGACCACTCGTATAAAAAGCGGCCTTGTATGTATAAGATTATAAAATTTTTGTTCTGTCCAATTTGAACAACTCATTTGTTTAGTTTAAAATGAACAACTCGCGTGTTCTGTCCAATTTGAACAGAACTTGCTTTTGTTATGCGGAAAGCTTAAATCCCCATTGTGCAAATATATCTGAAGCAGTCTGACGGAATTGGTTGAGATACCGATAAATTGATGCCCTGTTAATAGCTGCTTCGCAGCTTAACTCATCGATGGTCAGATGATGATACCGGCATTTATGGCTGATCACCCAGTTATATGACGATTCATCCGGAGCAGCCTGGCACTCTGCCAGCTTGCTCAAAAGCTGCCTGTAACAGCTTCTCTTGTCTATGAGGTTTTGCAGCCATTTCCTGTTTACTTCAACTCCCACCTGCATTCCCCACTCCAGGGCATCTATACGGGCATCCAAAATGTGAATCATGTTAATAATTTTTTGCGGAACAAATATATCTGTAACACTAATGTTATAAAAAAGCATATTCTGAATATCACGTTGAATGTCCCTGTTCCAAAGAAAAAGCGAACTGGTTGAAACATCCAGCTTAGTAGAAATCCAGGTGAATGTCTGGTTATCCTTGTATTTATACAGAAAAAACTTTATTTGCGTGTCAGTCAGGCAACGACATATCGTATCCACTACCATGTTGTTGATGATGTGCCGTTGATACATCAGAAAAGTACGATAAATGTTGTTCCTGCCTGCCATGCAGTACAGCTGCACATCCTTTGGCAGTATGGTGGTAGGATGAAATCTCTCCTTGATGGCATACTCCGCCAGATAATTGCTGATATTCGGTTTATATTTAAACATAGTCACACCCTCTTGCCTATCTAACTATAAAGCCAGTTCCCAGATTGGTTTGTGCGGTTCAATCCTATAAGTTTTCCCAGTATTAAAATCCATGACTACATCATCCGGCATCCCTGTCGTCATAGAAGCCGCTTTTGCCGCTGAAAGCTGCCTGCCTACAGACAGCTGATACCCTTCTTCCAATGCCCTGCGCAAGAATCCTGCTGGATTCTTTATGCCCTTCTGCTGCTTCAATACTTCGATTGCCTTGATAATCTTTTCCCTGCCATAGGTCTGCAGGAATCCCCTGATAGTTTTGACATTTAAGCCAATATCATGCAAAAAACTTGAAACAACATCAACAACAGCATCCTGTTGCCTGTCTTCTGCGGTATAAACTTGAGCTTCGGAACAGCTGGCTGCCTGCTCATCAGATATGCCAGGCCTGCTCTTGTTGTTGATGATTATTTTAGTATTTTTATTTTCTTGTATATTATTTCTAGTATTTAAGGGTTTCCCACAGGAAACTCTAGGGTTTTCCCTGAGAAACTCCGGGGCTTTAGGGTTTCCTGACGGAAACTCTGAAAGCTGCTGTGTTTCCTCCGGGAAACTCTGGCAGGAACATGGTGGCTCAGGGTTTCCTGCAGGAAACTCTGAATTATCACATCCGTACTCATTGTGGATAACTTCTTCTGATGGTGCAATGCTGCTCTCTAACGGCACTTGAATATTATTCTGCAGATTTATATTGGCGGAGCTTATCTTCCTCAGATAAAGGAGATCAGCCTGATGCCCTCCCATCTTTTTGCGCTCTAAAAGACCTGCATCTTCCAGCATCGCCATCTTTTTGGAGACAGAGCCTTTTGAGATGCCGAAGAAATCCGCCATCTCGGAGATTTTGGCAATAACTCAAACTTCCCACATAGAAAATCCCAATGGCTCCTTGAAAACTGTATATTTC
>JBJDWY010000076.1:0-12704 GCA_051866255.1 Anaerovibrio sp.
TTTGCTATTTACTATGCTGCAACTTAGCACTTTTGATACTAGAAATTGTAATTTGTCGTATAATAAATAGAACAAGTTATTCACTTTTAAGCATATCTTTCAACTCTGCCAGATTTTTCTGAATCTCCAACTCCAAAGCTTCAATATTAGCAATAATTTCCTCGGAAGGCGGATATTCTACAGGCACATACTCAATCTCTTTGTACTTATTAATTGACAAATCATACCCATTATCAATGATTTCCTGCTTAGGCACAAAGAAAGACTGCTCTGTACGCTTGCGCTCTTTTTCTCCATCCAGATGATGAAAACGCTCAATTATATCAGGAATATCATTTTCCTGAACTTCACTACGCTTATCATCCAAGCTAAATCCATCTGCCTGCATATCATAAAACCACACATTATCCGTACCGCCAGCACCTGTTTTTATGAACACCAAAATTGCCGTAGATACACCGGCATAAGGCTTAAATACACCTGACGGCATAGAAATAACCGCCTGCAAAGTGTGATTTTCCACTAATTCCTTGCGCATAGCCTTATGTGCCTTGGAACTGCCAAACAATACACCATCAGGCACAATACAAGCACAGCGTCCGCCCTTTTTCAGCATCCGCAAGAAAAGCGCAATAAAAAGCAACTCGGTCTTTTTAGTGTTAGTGACAGCCTTCAAGCTGGTACTAATAGTTTCAACATCAACAGTACCCTTAAATGGCGGATTAGCCAGGCATACAGTATATTCACTATCAATCGTATTTTTTTCAGAAACACTGTTTTTGTAATCAATCACAGGATGAGTAATCCCATGCAGCATCAAATTCATGGCACTGATACGAAGCATGGTCATATCAGTATCAAAGCCAGAAAAAGCTGTACTCTGGAAATGTGCCCATTGGTCATCACTCATATTATGCTCGAACTTGCCACGAATGTATTCAGCAGCAGAAATCAAAAAGCCTGCCGTACCACATGCAGGGTCACAGATACTATCATCAGGTGTTGGAGCCAATAGCTCTACCATCATATCACGGATATGCTTCGGGGTACGGAACTGTCCATTAGTGCCTGATGAAGCAGCTTTGCCCAGCATATACTCATAAATGTCTCCCTGCATATCCTGGTCTTCAATATCATGCTGATACAAATCTTCCAAGCCGGTAATAACTTTTGTAACCACCTCGGCAGTAGGCAATTCAAACAGCGCATCCTTCATAAACTTTGAAAAAGCACTTTGAACTCCATTTTCTTTTGCAGGGTCATCCGCAATTATTGCCACCTCGCCATTTTCATCAAAATCCGGCAACATGCCATATTTCATTTCCTTGATAGCTGGAAATACTTTTACACGCAGTGTATTGAATATCACATCCGGGTCAGCATCTTTGAACCTGCTCCAACGCATACTCTGCCCTGCCTCACTAGCAGGAAAAATCATATCTACCTTTGCCTGGATACCACGCCGTTTAAACATGACAGCTTTTTTCTCATTGTTAATTTCTTTTTGGTCCAGGGAACGGATAAACATCAGGTATGTAATCTGCTCAATAACCTTGAAGGGCATAGTCAATCCACCAGCCCATATATCAGTCCAAATTTTGTCAATTTTATTTTTTATAATACCAGTAATCATCAAAAATCTCCTCTATTTTCCGCATCATAATGCGCCTGTAAATTAATCCAAAAAGTCTTCGGAACATCTAATGCATATTCCAACGACATTGCAAACTTATCAGATATATCCTTTTTACCAGCTATAACCATGCTAATATATGCAGGAGTGATACCAGTCCTGACTGCAAGTTCAGCCTGAGTAATCCCTCTCGCATCTAAAATATCTGCAATAGTCTCGCCAGGATGTATAATTAAATCACGAGGTATACCAATTCTCATTTCTGTCATGATAATCAATCATCTCTTCTTTACTATAAATAGAATATTTATTTTTGCTCATTACTAAAGTTTTTATGCCGCATCAATTCTGTTTTTACACACAATTCTTTTTTATGCACCATTTTTTCTTTCAGAAGTACCGTATATTGCATTTGTCGCATGCTGTAATCATACCTCTCTGCTGGAAAAATAGAATTCATATAATACTTTCCACTGTCATTGACAAAAAATGAAAACGTAACACTGCCATTTTCCAAGTTACCTTTTGCAAGATAATCTGCCGAAAGTTTTGTATCAAATAAAACCTTTTTACAATCATATGCAAAAAACTTTGTTTGAGAAGCATCCATGAATAATTCTAAATTTTTCAAGGCATGCAATCTGCCACATAGTTTACCTATATTTTTGTCACTTAGAATATCACTTTCACTAATTTTACCAGATAGTATATTCTCCAACACCCAGCTACTCGTACGGTTTTGAAACCAATACTTCTTCTTTAGCTTATGTAGCCCAGCTAAATGATAAAAATTATCTGGCAAGAAAGCTATGTCCAACACTTGTCTTTTTCCTTTTCTCCCCAAGACAATACGATACTCTATGTTCAGAAGCTTTCGATAAGCTAGAGCTGCCGATTTCAATATATCTTTCTCCATAACAACCCTTCCAAGTACAACAAAACGGATGCTACAGAGAAGATAGCACCCGTCTTGCAATTTCCGTTTTTTATGTCTGTACAACAAAGTACATAAGTCAGATTGAGGTTTCAACGGCAAACCCTACAAAAAGCTATTCCAAGTCCCGCTTTCTGACACGCTTCTCGGCTTCAAAGCTTTTACTGGCACTCAATACCGTTGCCAGTTCTCTAGTATTAGACTACCCTGTTTTGAGTAAATTGTCAAGAAATAATTTTTTGTATTGCCCGTGTCCTGATATTTCCCCTTTACATTCATGGATATCATAACTTCCACGTTTGCTTCCTTGTATTCCATATCTAGAAACTGGGCTGCTGCCAAGCAAATACTATTCCCCACACACGAAAAAGGCTGCTGCCGGATGAACACTCATCCTGGCAGCAGCCTCCTGCAAACCGAAATACCACAATATTACAATATTACAACATTACAACATTACAATATTACAATACCATAATACTACAGTACCACAATATTACAGATTACTTATTGAAAATGTTCTTCAAGGCCTGCTTGTTCACATCGCGGTTCAGCTGAGCCAGGTAAGTGGTCAGCTTGATGTTCTTAGGGCAAACCTCTACGCAGTTCTGGGAGTTGCCGCAGCCGGTGATGCCGCCCTTGCCCATGAGAGCATTAAGACGCTTCTCCTTGTCGAATTTTCCCAGCGGATGCAGGTTGAACAGGTAAGCCTGTACAGTAGGGGAAGCACCGATGAAGTCGGACTGAGGGCCAACATTCGGGCAAGCCTCCAGGCAGCAGCCGCAGGTCATGCAGTGAGAAATCTCATAAGCGGTGGTAGCGGTATAAGGATTCTGGATAGGAGCATCCTTAACTTCCCAGGTACCATCAATCTCAACCCATGCCTGTACGCGCTTCAGGCTCTCGAACATTACGGAACGGTCGATGAGCAGGTCGCGGATTACAGGGAAGGTTCTGGCAGGAGCAAGGCGGATTGGCTGCTCCAGCTCATCAATCAGGGCACAGCAAGCCTGACGAGCCTTGCCGTTAATAACCATCATGCAGGCGCCGCATACCTTCTCCAGGCAGTTGCACTCCCAGGTAACAGGGGCAACACGCTTGCCATCCTTGGTTACAGGATTCTTCTGGATTTCCATAAGGGAGGCAACGACGTTCAGTGCAGGACGATATGGAATTTCAAATTCCTGAGTGTAAGGGGCGCTGTTCGGGCTATCCTGACGCTCAATAATAAAAGTAACTGTTTTCTTCTGTTCTGCCATTCTGATTTATCCTCCTCTTATTCCTTCTTCGCAACAGCATAGTTACGAGGACGAGCCTTAATCAGAGAATGCTCGAACTCCTCATAATTTACGATTGGCTCCTCGGTCTTAGGATCGTAGGTAACAACAGTGGTCTTCATGAACTTCTCGTCGTTACGAGGCATGAATACCAGCTCCTCGCCATCCATCTTACGGTTGCCGTTAGCATCCAGCTCAATCTTGGCATGAGCACCACGGGACTCATCACGGCAGCGGGCAGCCTTGGTAATAGCCATTGCATAGAGAATCATGTTGCGGAGCTGGCGAACAAACATAGCCTCCTGATTAGCCCAGTTGCCATGGTCAGTCAGACCGATGTTATCCCAGCGCTTCAGGATTTCCTTCAGCTTAACAAGGCACTTGTCAAGGCCAATGTTGTCACGCTCGATGGATACATACTCATACATGATCTCGCCCATCTCCTGATGCAGCTTGTGGGCATTCTCAGGACCATTCATCTGACGAATCTTGTCATACTCAGCCTGAACCTCCTGACGAGCTGCTTCCAGCTCAGCATCGGTCAGAGCCACGCCCTGCTTGCCTTCCTTGCAGTACTTCATAGCCTCAGGGCCGGAAACAGTACCGGAGTAAGCAGCGGACAGCAGGGAGTTAGCACCAAGGCGGTTTGCACCGTGGTACTGATGATCGCACTCACCGGAAGCCATCAGGCCAGGAATAGTGGTGAAATGCTTCCTGTCTACATAAATACCGCCCATGGAATAATGAACGGAAGGGAAAATCTCCATTGGAACCTTGCGAGGATCCTTGCCTACGAACTCGGTGTAAATCTCGATGATACCGCCCAGCTTGCGCTCCAGGTAATCAGCCGGAATGTGGGACAGGTCGAGATATACGCGGCGGTCGCCGTCAATGCCCAGGCCCATGTGAACGCATACCTTGAAGATAGCACGGGATGCAACGTCACGAGGCACCAGGTTGCCGTATGCAGGATACATATCCTCCAGGAAGTACCAAGGCTTGCCATCACGGTATACCCATACACGGCCACCCTCACCGCGGCATGCCTCGGACATCAGACGGTTCTTGTCGGAGCCAGGGATAGCGGTTGGATGAATCTGGATGAACTCAGGGTTACCGATAGCAGCACCCTGCTGGTAAACAGCAGATACAGCGGAACCGTTGCAGATAGTGGAAGCGGTGCAGCGGCCAAATACCTGGCCAGGGCCACCGGTTGCCAGAATAACAACATCAGCAGGGAATGCCTTAATCTCCATAGAGTTCATGCTCTGGGCAACAATACCGCGGCAGATGCCGTCCTTGTTCTTGATAATCTTGATGAATTCCCAGAACTCATACTTGGTTACGCCGCCCTTAACTTCCCAGCGGCGAACCTGCTCGTCAAGAGCATACAGCAGCTGCTGACCGGTAGTGGAACCGGCAAAGCAGGTACGCTTATTCTTCTGGCCACCGAAGTTACGGAGATCCAGAACGCCCTCAGGGGTACGGGTGAAAGGTACACCCATGCGGTCAAACATCTTGATGAGCTTCGGAGCAGCCTCAACCATGCCCTTTACAGCCAGCTGGTCTGCCAGGAAGTCACCGCCGTATACGGTATCATCAAAATGCTCATAAATGGAGTCATGCTCACCCTTGGTATCCATGCAGGCATTGATGCCGCCCTGGGCACAGAGGGAGTGAGAACGCTTTACCGGACAGTAAGAGAACAGGTCTACTTCGCCGCCAGCCTCGCAAATTTTAAGGGTAGCCATCAAGCCAGAAAGACCGCCACCAACTACAATAATCTTATTTTTAGCCACGCAGTTTCTCTCCTTATACAATATTTTTAACTACGACAAATTCTCCAAACAGGCTATGCAATCCTGAGATTACATGAAGTAAGAGAACATAAATGCCAGGGTCAAGAGGCACATCAGAGCGCACAGACCCATAGCCATCTTGTCAACAACGCACTGTGCGCGAGGGCCCTTGGCAATACCCCAGGTCATGCAGAAGGTAGTAATACCGTTGCAGAAATGGAAAATGGCAGCAAACATACCGAGAGCGTAGAGAACAAAGACAATCGGGTTGGACAGAACGCTCTGTACCAGCTCATAGCTGATATGAACGCCGCTCAGGCCCTTGAGATAAATACGGAGATAGCCCACATGCCAGATGAGGAATGCTACCAGATACCATGCAGTGTAACGCTGCAGGGCAAACTTCAGGTTGCGGGAATAGCCATAGGCACCAGGGTTGTTCTTTGCATCCAAAGCGATAAAAATACCATAAATTGCATGGAACAAAATTGGCACTGCATACATGCAGATTTCAATTGTCAGGAAAATTGGTGGTGGAATGAGCTCCATCATAGCCAATCCCTGATTGAACACCTCAGGGCCACCCATAGCTGAAGCATTTGTCAGCAAATGCTCAACCAGCACACCGCCCAGTAAAATCAGACCGCAGAGGGAATGCAGACGGCGAAGATAAAAAGATACGTTAATCATTCTAGACCTCCTAAATATATTCTTTCCTTTGGAAAGTAATTATAACTTACGATATGGAGCCTGACCCATCTCGTAGAAGTTATTGCCTTCAGAGTCGATTACAACGATAGCAGGGAAATCCTCAACCTCCAGAGCTGCCACAGCCTCAGGTCCCAGCTCTGGATAAGCCAGAACAGTGTAGCTCTTTACGGACTTGGAAATCAGGGCAGCAGCACCGCCCACAGCAGCAAAGTAGGTTACGCCATGCTTCTTCATGGACTCAATAACCTCAGGTGCGCGGGAGCCCTTGCCGATCATGCCCTTGATGCCCTGATCCAGCATGGTAGGAGTATAAGCGTCCATACGGCCGGAAGTGGTAGGGCCGCAGGAGCCGATAGGATTGCCAGGCTTGGCAGGAGTAGGGCCGAGATAATAAACAATCTGGTTGTTCCAGTCAATCGGCAGCTTCTCGCCACGAGCCAATGCCTCGGTCATAGCCTTGTGGGCAGCATCGCGGGCGCTATAGATGGTACCGCTAATCAGCACGCTGTCACCAGCACGCAGGGTGCGGGATACTTCCTCAGTCAAAGGTGTAGTAATGCGAATCTTTTCAGCCATTATCTTTCTTCCTCCTCTTATAATACACGCTCAGAATGGCGCATTGCATGACAGCAGATGGTCACAGCAACAGGCAGTCCGGCAATGTGGGTAGGACCCCACTCGATATTTACAGCCAGGGCAGAAGTAGTGCCGCCCAGCTGAGGCCCGATACCGGTCTTGTTGATCATCTCGAGGAGCTCGCCCTCCAGGTTGGCATAATCAGGATGCGCATTACGGACATTGGTAGGACGCATCAAGGCGCGCTTGGACAGGTATGCAGCCTGATCCATGGTGCCGCCGATGCCTACGCCTACAACCATCGGAGGACAAGGGTTGCAGCTGGCATGCTGGATAATATCCAGAACAGCCTTCTTCACACCCTCAACACCATCAGCAGGCACCAGCATCTTGATGCCGGACTTGTTCTCGCTGCCGAAGCCCTTCAGGGTAACCTCAATCTTCAGCTTGTCGCCATCTACAATCTTGGTGTAGATGATAGCAGGCGTGTTGTTCTGAGTGTTCACGCGGTTGAACAGAGGCTCAGCTACAACGGACTTACGCAAATACCCCTCAACGTAACCCTTTGCAACACCTGCATTGATGGCATCAGTCAGATTGCCGCCCTCAATGTGCAGATCCTGGCCGATCTCAAGGAAGACGATGGTCATGCCGGTATCCTGGCAGATAGGACGATCCTCTGCCCGGGCAATCTCGGAATTGCGGATGATCTGGTCGAGAACATCACATCCAACAGGAGACTCCTCGGTTTCCCTGCCTTTCTTCAATGCCTCGTATACATCCTGAGGCAAATAATAGGCAGCTTCCTTGCACATCTGCGCTACTTCAGCAGTAATCTGCTCTACATTAATTGTACGCAAAGTAAACCCTCCCTAAATATATAATAAAATCACATTCACTACTTTATAATAGCATATTTTTAAATTGCTTTCAACCTAATAACGGCAAGGGTTTTAGAGAAAATAAAGTGAACCTAATTCATCTTTTTGTATTGGTTTATCATAGTTATAATCGGGAATTTGTACAATAAATTATATGCATATTGTTCAAAATAATCCGAACCATTTTTCACGTTTTTTCCCTTTGCCCTCCTTGGCGGACTTATCGGCCTTCCGCCTGTCCTCAAGATGATAGTGATAAATCTCCGGCTCTGCCCCCTCATGCAGCTCCAGCACCATAAAAGACTGGCCGCCCCCATCCCGGGGATAAGCCAGGCTGCCTGGATTGATGAGCAGCACCCCGTCAATCTTTTCCTTGAAGGCCACATGGCTGTGGCCGAAGACGGCAATATCAGCTCCGTTTTCCTCTGCCGCCTGCACCATGCCATAGGGAGAACCCTTGACGCCATAGATGTGGCCGTGGGTCAGGAAAATCCTGTGGCCTTCCGCCTCCACCACTTCCTCCTCCGGCACGCTGCGGTTGCCCCAGTCGCAGTTCCCTGCCACGTTTACCACTTTGGCATCATACGCCATATCCAGATATTCGGCATCATGAATCATATCCCCCGCATGAAGCCACAAATCAATCTCCCCTGCCAGCTCCACCGCCTGGTCAATGGCCGCGGTATTGCCGTGGGTATCGCTTATCAATCCGATTTTCATCTCAAACGCACCTCAACATATCAAAAAACTGGAAAGCCGGGAAACTCCTGCAAAGCCTCCCTGCTATGCCGTTACATCCGTCAGTGCCCTGCAAAATAATCCTGCAAAAGCTTCGCCATCTCCCTCAATGCCGCGCCCCGGTGGCTGATGGCCTGCTTTTCCGCCAGGCTCATCTCAGCCATGGTCACATCACCTACATAAAAGTACGGGTCGTAGCCAAAACCGTTCTCACCTCTTGCCTGAAGGCGGATTTCTCCCCGGCAGAAGCCCTTGGCCGTCAGCACCCTGCCCTCAGCATCCATAAAAGTCAGAGCGCACTGATAAGCAGCCGGTGATGACTCCCTGCCCAATTTCTTCAGCTCCTGCTGCAATTTGGCATTATTGTCACCGTCACTGGCATTTTCCCCGGCAAAGCGGGCGGAATACACCCCCGGGGCACCGCCCAGTGCTTCCACCTCCAGCCCCGAATCATCAGCAAGGCATGCCATGCCGGTCTGCTGCTGGTAACACTCGGCCTTAATCAGGGAATTTGCCGCAAAGGTATCACCGTCCTCCACCGGCTCCTCAAACCTTTCATCCAGGTCAGCCAAAGACACCAGCTCCACAGGCAGCCCCTGAAAGGCGTTAATCATCTCCCGTACCTTGCCCTGATTTTTCGTGGCAATCACGATTTTCAGCTTTGCTGTTCCCTCTGCTGCCACCTGCACATTTTTCATTCGCGTCCTACCCTCCATACCAGCACGTTGCCCAATACATCCTTTTCATAGGAAATCAGCTCATCAATTCCCTTTTCCGCCAGCTCCAGCAGCCTGTTCATTTCCTCTCGGCTGAACGGCCGCCCTTCGCCGGTGCCCTGCACCTCCACGAACTGCCCCTCGCCGGTCATGACCACGTTCATATCCACCACCCCGGCAGAATCCTCCTCATAGCAGAGGTCAAGGAGCGGCTCACCGGCAGGGGAAATCCCCACGCTGATAGCCGCCAGGAAATCCTTGACCGGGAAAGGCTTCTTCTCATCATAAAAGCTGTTGCAGGCCTCCACCAGGGCAATAAAAGCTCCCGTAATAGAAGCAGTCCGGGTACCGCCATCTGCCTGAATCACATCGCAGTCAATGATGATAGTACGCTCTCCCAGAGCCTTCATATCCATGACGGAGCGCAAGCTCCTGCCTATGAGCCGCTGAATTTCCTGTGTACGGCCTGTCTGCCTGCCCCTGGCAGCCTCTCTTGGCGTCCTGGTATTGGTGGCACTGGGCAGCAGGGAATACTCCGCTGTCAGCCAGCCCTCGCCGGTGCCCCGCAAAAAATTCGGCACCCTTTCCTCAATGGTAGCGGCGCAGATGACCTTGGTATTGCCCATCTCAATCAGCACCGAACCAGCCGGATTTTTCTGAAAAAAACGATTTATCCGATAGCGGCGCAGCTGGTCAGCCTGCCGCCCATCAGGGCGTCCCTCCGGCTGAGACTTGCGCCCGTTCTTACGCTCCATAAAATTCCTCCTTGCCAAAAACTTATCATTATATATGATACCACAAAAACGCAAAAAAATACTGCCAGCAACCAAAACTGACAGTAAAATTTTGCAAATACTTTCATAATCATTGCAGCAGCCAGACAGTCAGCACAAACTACAGCTTTTAACCGCTACTGCCAAAACGCCAGAAGCCAGGCTGCCCATAGCTATCTCCTGCTGTCAGCTCAGCCAGTTGGCAGCAAACATGCCCATCAGCACCGCCCCGATGCCCAGGCTGACATTGCCCACCACGTTCAGCATAGAGGACAGCACATGCTGATTCTGCATCAGGCTGACTGTTTCCATACTGAATGAGGAAAAGGTGGTAAAGCCCCCCCATAAAACCTACCAGCAGAAGCAGCCTGATATGCTCCGGCACAGGCATGCTCTTGTTGAGAAAATAAAACATCACCGCACCCATGCAGAAGCTTCCTATAATATTGGCGGCAAAAGTGCCATAAGGAAAGCTGCCCCCCACATGATTGCCCATGAAGGTAGTCACCAGGTAACGGCTGACAGCCCCCAGGCCGCCCCCCACAAAGACCAGCATAGCATTAAACAGCATAAATCTTACCCCTGTTCCTGCAATTTGCGGAAATTCTTGATAATAACAATCGGTGTCTTCTGGGAAGCGTTGCCAAACGGATTGTCAATCAGAAGCCTTGCGGCCCTCTCGCCGTCAAGGCCGGCGGAAGCACCAACCACACGGGAACGCTTCAGGTCATTTACATCGGCAATCAGTCCGCCAAAGCAGCCCAGGCGCTGCTTCAGCTGCTCCACCACCTTGTCAGGATCCTTCGGGCCATAGACAATATGCTTGTCAAAAGGCGGCATAGTGCCGGTAACATCGTCAATCAGGGCCGTCTGCTCGCCGCCCCACTTGTAGAACAGGCCATTCATGCCCACCAGCTTGCCCAAAAAGCCCATGACCAGGGCACCGGCAACGCGCCACTTGCCCTCCACATCCATCAGGGACTGCATGCCATGAGGGCTGGCCAGGGAGCCATAGTCGGGAATAAAGCGGCAGCAAAGCTGTGCCACCCGGGTAATCTTCAAATCCTCAGGACGGATTGCCCTGCCCTGGGTAATTGCCACCACGCTCTCAGCCACGGAAATAACATCATCCGGGCCAATCTTCCCCTTGGTATAACGCTCTACAACGTCAATAATATCATCCTTATCGGTTAAAATCCTAGTCGGAATCGGCACCAAATCTATCTTAATATCGCTCATCTCAACAACCTCCCAACTCAGTCCTCTGCCAGCTCTGTGCCAGCCAGGGCAGCCACCTCTGCTGCCGGTACCTCAATGCGCACCTGGCGATAGTGGCAAGGAGTGCGGCCGGTCTCCAGCCAGATCAGCTGGAAGTTGAAGTCAGGCATGTGGGAAACAGCTTCCTTGATAGACATGCCCTTTCTGGCAATCAGCTTCACCTGGCACTTGATGGACGCCTTGTCCAGGCCGCCCTTGTAGCCCTTCTTCTGAATGATATATGCCTCAAAATAATCATCCTCACGGGGCGCAGTCACCAGCTCCGCATGACCGCGTGTTTCCAGGCCGTCATACTGCTCATAAGGCAGCTGCGGACGCACCAGGGCATCCATGATGGTGGCGCACTGCTTGCCCTCATTGACAAACTCAATCACTGTGCTGATGGTCAGGCTATCCTCAGTCTGCTCATCCACAGCCAGCTTGCTGCGGCTCTCCACCTTCGGCACAATAATCTCCGTGCCTGCATGGCACAGGTACAGCTTTACCAGCCCAGCCAGCACTGCCACGGCTGCCACCAGACACAGCAGCCCATCAAAAAAAGTAAATGAACACATATTATTTCCTCCCATAAAGTCTACAAAACATCTATTGTATTATTGTATTTATGTATGCACAAACTCATCCAAGATATGATACCATATATACTGCTATCATTTTAGTGCAATGAGGTCAGTCCAGCATAACCTTCAGCTTGTCATAGTATTTATCCGGCAGGCGGGTAATCTTCCCAGTTGCCCTGCTGGTAAACACATTCTGGGTGAAGCCTGTTACCAGCACCGTATCGTCACAGGCCCGCAGCACCCGGTAGCTGAACGCCATCTTCGCCTTGGTCAGCGCCACCGGCGTGGTCTCGATGATGAGCTCATCATCAAAATAGCCTGAATTCATGTATTTGGCACTAACCTCGGTAATAGGAAAAACATAGCCGTCATCCATCAGCTCTGTCAGGGTAATCCCCGCCTGGCGGAGAAATTCCACCCTGCCAATCTCAAACCAGCGTATATAATTGGAGTGATGTACCACCGCCATAGCATCAGTATCATAAAAATTAACCTTGTGTGCCACAGTCGTAACCATCATGCCGCCTCCTTTGACAAACTCCTTTAATAAGCTACACAATTAAACCAAAAATTCAACTTACTCACTATAAAACTATTATGAAAAAAAGTCAAGAGTGCAAAAAGAAAACACCACGCCTTGGGCAAAATCCCTCCTGCCAAAGGCAGGTTATCTATAAAACAAAGTTCCTGGCAAGCTGCTCTCTCAAGGCTAGACAGGCTGGATATAATTTTTGTCTAGCACTAGACAAAAATTATATCCAGTACTAGACATTTTTTCTATCCAGTGTTATATTTTGTACAGGAGGTGTTCATAATGTCAATAACAAT